>JBQCDS010000705.1:0-2413 GCA_051961035.1 Trinickia sp.
CCAATGGTGAGAGATTGCGGGATGCTTGTTCCCGGCAGCCCTTGTCGTTACACGGCTGCTCACCGGGGCCGAAAATGTCGACGGTGAGGTTTTACGGGTAGCTTGAAAATGGCCCGCTGAACGGTGAAACGGCCCCCTCGACTGAGCTTGGTGAGGCGTTTCGGGAAAAAAACGTCGGCGGAGGTGAGGTTTTTCGGGAAAACCCTCGGATCTGCAGCGGGAGTTCTGCGCGAAATGACAATAAGGTGAGCTTTAGCGGGAGCCCGGCCTGCGCGGATGCGCGTGACGAAAAGGCCTCCGTGGCCGTGCCGCTGCTCATTGCGCGCGCCAGGTGAGCTTTTTCGGGGGCGCCAGCCGACCGGCCATCGTATTGGAGATCGAACGTCTCTTCTCGTCGACAGGTGAGTTCTTCCGGGATGCCAGCGGGGCAGCAGGCGGCAGTCTTGTTCGGAAGTTAGTCATCACTTTCGCTGAAAGCGAGGCTCACAGCCATAGGTGAGCAAGGCAGGAAGCCGTTCGAAAACTTGAAGGTGAGCTTTTTCAGGGCTTGCGAGCACACATCGCTGGCCAAAGGGATGGGGGCGAAGGCCGGCGTATGGTGAGCGAATGCGGGACCCGACGGCGGCAGGGTCTGCGATCACGAGCGAAGCTAAGTGCCGGATCTATATGGTAAATCTACGGCGAACCACGCAAAGGTGAGTGTTTGCGGGAGTACGCCGCGTGGCATGCCGAATCGACCGTGCGCGCCGTCGTTATCGCTCAGGTGAGAATTTACGGGACCAGTTCGCGAGGTGTCGAGCACCAAAACCGGCGAACTCCCACAGCAGCGTTAGCTCTCGAAGAGCGGTAAGGTGAGCTTCTCCGGGAGAAGTCGCGATTGCTGCGGCGAAGCGCACGAGGGCGCTCCGCTGAGCGCGCGCAGCGCCGCTTCCGGTACGGCGCCTGTCGATAAAAACGGCTGTCGTCGGGACCTCGACGACGAGGCCGTTTTCGCGCTGGATTGTCGTCGCGAAATTGCGACAATCGTCATGGTGAGCGGATACGGGAACAGTCCTGCGGTAGTGTCGCGCTGCATTTGGCTACGCCTTTCGACGAACGCTACGCCCCACAACGGGGCCCTGGACCCCGCCGCGCTCGCTTCGGTGAGCCTTTGCGGGAGTGCGGCGAGGTGAGTCGGCGCCTTCAACGGACTTTCACCGGGAAGGGTGAGAATGGGGTTCTAGACGCCCATCACCACACTCTGTATCCTGTCGGAAATTTTCCTTCCCGACTGACGCATGGCAACGAAGCGCGCGAAGAAAACCGATGTGGTGAGTCCAAGCTCCGCTGAATTGCGAAAGGCCGTCGAAGCGATCGCGATTCAACCGAAGAGCGGCAAGATCACGTTGCTCACGCGAAAGCTATTCAACGTGCTGCTGGCTGTCGCGCAGCAGGCGGACGAATCGGGCGATACCTACCGCGCGTTGCTTTCCGATATCGTCGCGAACTCCGCTTTCGATTCGAACGATACCGCGCTGGTCAAGGAACACCTGCGGCGGATGGTGTCTGTCCAGGTGGAATGGAGCCAGGGGACGTCGAGCCAGAAGCCCGGGCGTAAGTGGGGTATTTCGACCCTGATCGCCGATGCCGAAATTCTCGAGGATCCCGCCACGCGTCGGGTGTGGGTGGAATTCTCGTTCGCGCCGAAGATCAAAAAGAAGCTGCTGGATCCGGTGCAATATGCGCGCTTGAGCCTGCAGTTTCAAAGCCAATTGCGCAGCAGTGCCGGGCTCGCGCTTTACGAAATCTGCGTCCGTTATCTGACCAACCCCAGTCATCTCACGATGCGTGAGTCGTGGGCGTGGTGGCGTCCGATCTTATCGGGCACGCCCGACACCGAGGCAGGTGACGAAGCCAAACGCGAGTACAAGTATTTCAAGCGTGACTATCTGCGGCCGGCAATTGCCGAAGTCAACGCGGTGACCAACATCTTCGTCGAGTTGATCGAGCATCGCGAAGGCCGGCGCGTGGCGGAAATCCAATTCCGTGTGACGGAGCGCAAGCAGCCGATGCTAGCGCTAGACGAGCATCCGAACGTCTTCGACAGTACGCTGATCGACCGGATGGTGAAGATCGGTATCCCGTTGAAGGAAGCACAGACACTGTACGCCGACAGCGAGGAAAACCGGATTCGGGCAGCGTTGCAAATGACCGAGCAACGCATGCGCAGTACGTCGCTGCCCCCCGTACGCTCTGCCCCCGCGCTGTTCAAGGATGCCCTAAAGAAGGGCTATGCGCCGCCCGTCGATTTAGTCGAGCAGCCTGCTGGCGGCGCCGGCAAGGCGCTGACGGCGGCGGTGCCCGCCGACGAACTGAAGGCGCGCCTGCTGAACGAGTATGCGGCCTATCGCCGTAAAGAAGCGCGTGTGCTCTA
>JBQCDS010000706.1:0-4863 GCA_051961035.1 Trinickia sp.
GTTCTACATGCACAAGCGGCCGGCCTTGTTTTTGTTGCTGGCGAACTGACGGGCGGCCGCGCGCCGCGCTGGTTGGCACCGAGCCCGGCGCGGCGACGCTGAACGTCGGCGGCCCGGGCGTCGCTCAGCGCAGTTTCAAACCGAGCGCCAGCGCATGGACGGCGCCTTCGCCGACGGCCGCGCCGAACTTTCGCGCGATGCGATCGGGGAAACTCTCCTTTTCCGTGTAGTCGACGATGTCCGGCGCCTTGATGACCTCGCGCGCCACGTAGCCGGTATCGCCGAAACCGTCGGCGAGACCCAGTTGAACGCTCTTTTCCCCCGTCCAGAACAGCCCCGAGAAGATGTCCGGCGTTTCATGCAAGCGCTTGCCTCGCCCGCGCTTGACGGCGTCGATGAACTGCTCGTGAATCTGATCGAGCATGGCTTGCGCATGCGCGTCCATGGCCGGGGTATCCGGGGAGAACGGATCGAAGAAGCCCTTGTTCGCGCCCGACGTATGCAATCGGCGCTGAATGCCCAGTTTATCCATGAGCCCCGTGAACCCGAAGCCGTCCATCAGCACGCCGATCGAGCCGACGATGCTGGCGCGGTCGACATAGATTTTATCGGCGGCCGCCGCGACGTAATACCCGCCGGACGCGCACATATCGCCGACGACGACATACAGCGGCTTCGCCGGGTACTTCTTGCGTAGACGGCCGATTTCGGAATTAATGATTCCGGCCTGCACCGGCGAGCCGCCGGGGCTATTGATGTAGAGGATGACACCCGCCGAATCGGCATCGGCGAATGCACGTCGCAAAGAGCGGTCGATGTCCTTGGCGTTCGCGTTCGTATCGGCGCTGATTTCGCCCTCGAGGGACACGAGCGCCGTATGGCGACCCGTCGCCACCGTCGTTTCGCGAGATTCATGGAAGATGCCGACGATGATCAGCACCAGCACGGCGAGAAAGGCGAAACGGAAAAAAATCTTCCAGCGACGGGCGGATCGCTGCTCGTTGATCGCGGCGAGCGCAATCCGTTCGAGCGCCGCACGCTCCCAATTCGGCTCGGAAGCGGCGCCGCGCGGCTGCGGTTCTATGGGTTCCTGCGGGTGAGGCGTGTGTTGATCGGCCATGTGCTCTCGGTTGTCCGTTGTTATTGGAAGTGGGAAATGGGAAGTGAGAAGTTGCGATGCATCGCGCGGATCTTACGCGGCGTCGGCCGGCCCCGGCTGCAAGTCGCCATCGGGCAGCCAGAAGACCGCGCGGCCCTCGGGCGTATCGCGCTCCTCGACTTCGAGCGCTCGCAGGCGCGCGCCGCGGCAGGGGCCACCCACGCAGCGCCCGCTGTCGGGCGCATAAATCGCGCCATGGGTGGCGCACATCAAGTATAGGCCGGAGGACTCGAAGAACTGGCCCTCGACCCAATCGAGTTCCATCGGCACGTGCGCGCAGCGGTTCAAGTAGCCGTAGACACGCCCGTCGTAGCGCACGAAAAAGACGACGGCATCGCCGTCGACATACCGCGCCGCACGGCGCACGCCCGCACCGCCATCGACAAGATCGGCGGCCGCGCACACGCGCACCGCCTGCCGCTCGCCGGCGCTCATGCGAACTCCCGCAGCCAATCGCCGAGCGCGCCGACGTTCTCGGCCACGAAACGCGGCTCGAGCTTGACGAGCGCATCGGCAGGATGAGCGCCGTAAGTCACCGCCACGCCCACGGCGCCGGCGTTGACCGCCATTTGAAGGTCGTGCGTGGTATCGCCGATCATGACCGTGCGCTCGAGATCCTGCCCCAGCTCGCGCGTGAGTTCGTGCAGCATCGCCGGGTGCGGCTTCGAAAACGTTTCGTCGGCGCAGCGCGTGCCGTCGAATACGGTCGTGAGCTGCACTTCATCGAGCGCCCGGTTCAAGCCGACTCGGCTCTTCCCGGTCGCGACGGCGAGCAAATAGCCTTGCGATCGCAGTTCGGCCAGCAGTTCCCGCACGCCGGCAAAAAGTTCGGTTCGTGCGTCTTTGATCAGATAGTGGAACCGATACCGCTCGGCCAGACGCGGGTAGTCGACCGGATCGAGCGACGGGGCGGCGATCTGCAACGCGTCGCGCAGCCCGAGACCGATGACGTAGCGCGCGGCATCGTCGGCCGGCACGGGCACCCCCAGATCGCGGCAAGCCGCCTGGATACTGCGCGCGATGTGCGCCGTCGAATCCATCAGTGTGCCGTCCCAGTCGAAGACGATGAGGTCAAATTGCTGTCGGGGCATCGGGTTGCGTCTCGTTGCGCAAGGCGGTCAGTTGATCGAGGAAACGCCGGCATTCGGCCGGCAGCGGAGCGCTGAGTTCCATCGGCTCGCCCGTGATCGGGTGCGTCAGACGCAATCGATACGCGTGCAGGAACATGCGCTTGATCGACGGTTGGGCGTTCGAGCGCGCGAGCGCCTTGTTCAGCGCGAAGTCGCCGTATTTCGCGTCGCCGACGATGGGCAGCCCCAAATGCGCCAAATGAACCCGAATCTGGTGCGTGCGGCCCGTCTTGAGTTCGGCTTCGACCAGCACGTATCCGGGCCACGACTCCACCAGGTTGAACACCGTATGCGACGGTGAGCCGTCCGGCTGCACGCGCACCCGCCGCTCGCCCTCGGGCGTCAGGTATTTGTAAAGCGGCTCCTTGACCGCGCGCCGCCGCCCCCAGTCGCTCGCCCATTGACCGTGAGCGCAGGCGTAATAGCGCTTGTCGATCCGATTCTCGCGGATTTGCTCATGCAGACCGACGAGCGCCGCCCGTTTTTTCGCAAGCAGCAAAATACCCGACGTTTCTCGGTCGAGCCGGTGCACGAGTTCGAGGAATTTGCCGAGCGGACGCGCTTCGCGCATCTGCTCGATGACGCCGAACGCGATTCCGCTGCCTCCGTGCACAGCCACGCCGGACGGCTTGTTGATCGCGATCATGTGCTCGTCTTCGAACAGGACTTCGAAGTGAGCTGGCGGAGCGGCGGGCACCGCGCCGGCGCCGAACGCGTCGGACTGGGCGGTACGCACGGGCGGCACGCGCACGATGTCGCCGGCGGCGAGCCGGTATTTCGCATCGACGCGCCCCTTGTTCACGCGCACTTCCCCGCTGCGCAAGATCCGATAGATATGGCTTTTAGGGACGCCCTTACAGACGCGCAACAAAAAATTATCGATGCGCTGCCCGGCGACGGCGTCGTCCAACTGTATCATCGAGACCTGGTCGGCTGCGACCGATTTCTGGGATGTTTTGCCTAACTCATTCATTCTGAATATAATTTGCCCCAACTCTCCGTGCGTGCCGCTCATTTTTTCGCGGCCCCTCGCCCGGATTGTGCAGGGTGAAGCAAGAACCTGCTATTTTACTTGCTTGGCTGCACCCAAGGGTCGGTTGCTCGCCCTGAATCGAGAAGCAACGAGTTGCACGCACGGCATCCATCGCGGCAGGGACGGCGCCCACAGGCGCGTTCGGTCCGATCGGTGCCGACGGTAACGGAATTTTGGTAAAAAAGAATTCATCAGGTGAGCCTCGGTCGCGTCGCGCGTTTGTCGATGTCGAGCGAAACCAGGCTCCCGATTGCGAAACCTACGGCGAGCGCCCTTTCGGCGTTCCGCGTGAAGCGGAACACTTGGCGACGTCAAAAAATTGGCGAGACACGCCGCGCGGCGGTCGAGCATGCATCGGGCTTCGCGCCGCCACACGCGGCGCGGCTTTCCGCCATCCGGCACGGCATCGAACAGTGCGCCGGATTGCAGCGCGGGGCACCCGAGCGCTCGGCACGCGCCCCGTATCGCGCCGTTATTTGAAGCCGTGTTCGCATGCGCCATGCGGCTCGCGGCCCTACTTCGGCCATCCCGAGTCCTCTCAGGCAATTCTCCCCGCCATCGTTCCCGCTCCTGCGTGCTTGTGAAAACACAATAAGGACGCGGCGCGCCTCATCTTGCGTCGCTCGGCCGGCTTTCCGCCGGCTGAGCCCGCATGGCGACGCCGCTCTGGAGCCGTTCAATGAAACGCATGTTGTTCAACGCGACGCAGCAGGAAGAACTGCGCGTCGCCATCGTCGATGGACAAAAACTCATCGACATCGACATCGAAACCGCCGGACGCGAACAGCGCAAGGGCAACATCTACAAGGGGATCGTGACGCGCATCGAGCCGTCGCTCGAAGCGTGCTTCGTCAACTACGGGGAAGATCGACACGGCTTTCTCCCGTTCAAGGAAGTCGCCCGCCAGTACTTCAGGGATGGCGTCGACATGCGCTCGGCACGCATTCAAGACGCCTTGCGCGAGGGCCAAGAGCTCATCGTCCAGGTAGAGAAGGAAGAACGCGGCAATAAGGGCGCGGCCCTGACCACCTTCATTTCGCTCGCCGGCCGCTACCTCGTGCTCATGCCGAACAACCCGCGCGGCGGCGGTGTCTCGCGCCGCATCGAGGGTGACGATCGCCAAGAGCTGCGCGAAACGATGTCCCAACTGCAACTGCCCGACGGCATGAGCATCATTGCGCGCACGGCCGGCATCGGCCGCAGCGCCGAAGAGCTGCAATGGGACCTGAACTACCTGCTGCAGCTTTGGCGCGCCGTTGAAGATGCCGCCAAGATGCAGGGCGGCGCTTATCTCATCTACCAGGAGTCGAGCCTCGTCATCCGCGCCATCCGCGATTATTTCCATCCGGACATCGGCGAGATCCTGATCGACACCGAAGCGATTTACGAGCAGGCGCAGCAGTTCATGGGGCACGTGATGCCCGCCAATGTGAACCGCGTCAAGCTTTACAAAGACGATGTGCCACTCTTCTCGCGCTTCCAGATCGAGCACCAGATCGAGACGGCGTACGGGCGCCAGGTGCCGCTGCCCTCCGGCGGCT
>JBQCDS010000707.1:0-12563 GCA_051961035.1 Trinickia sp.
TTTCGGCGCGACTCGGTATAGCAACAGGCGTAAGCCTGGCGACGCTTTGCGCGCGCGCCCTACCGCGGCCCGTGGTGCTTGCCATGTGGGCCGTCAGCGAGATCGCGGCGATGGCGACGGACTTGGCGGAATTTCTCGGCGGCGCCATTGGTTTTTCGCTGCTCGCACGGATTCCGCTGATCGTCGGAATGGCGATCACGGCTGTCGTCACCTGGGTGTTGCTGTCGCTGCAAAAGCGCGGCTTTCGTCCGATCGAACTGGCGATCGGCGCGCTGGTCGGTTTGATCGCCGTCGCCTATATCGCGCAACTGTGCTTGGTGTCGGTGCCTTGGCGGCCGGTGTTGCGCGGCATGCTGGTGCCGGTGGTGCCCGATCGCGAGGCACTCGTCGTGTGCGCCGGAATCGTTGGCGCGACCATCATGCCGCACGCGCTGTTTCTGCATTCGGGACTGGCCGGCGAGCGCGTCAAGCCGCGCGACGAGCAAGAGCGGGCGAAACTCGTTCGCTATGCCAACGCGGAGGTGATCATCGCGCTGACCGTGGCTGGACTCGTGAACATGGGGATGGTGGTGATGGCATGCGGTGCGTTTCACGGCACCCATCGCGAGGTGACCGACATCGGTGCAGCCTATCGCACTTTGACGCCGCTCTTCGGTTCGATGGCGGCGGGCCTATTCTTGACGTCGCTGATGGCGTCGGGCATTTCAAGTTCGGTCGTCGGCACGATGGCGGGCCAAATGATCATGCAGGATTTTCTCGGCGTGTCACTGCCCTTGTGGCTGCGGCGTCTCGTGACAATGGTGCCGAGCTTCATGGTGGTCGCGCTTGGGGTTGGCGTCACACGCGCGCTCGTGCTGAGTCAGGTGGTACTGAGCTTTGCGGTACCCGTGCCGATGCTGGCCTTGATCGGTTTCGCGAGCAGCCGCAAGCGCATGGGAGATCATCGCCTCGGTCGCATCATGCTGGCATTGGCCATCGCGGTATTCATCGTCGTCGTGGCGATGAATGCGGTCTTGCTCGCACAGACCTGGCCCTTCCGTTGACGCCCGCCGCACGCACGTCCCGCCGCTTAGCGACGATGGTCTCATCCGCATTTCCGCACGCCTGACCACACCCTGCCAGCGGACATTCCGCACAGAGGTGAGTGTTTTCGGGAGCTCAAGCGCGGTGAGTTCGGCGTGCTTATGCGGCTTCACGTCAAAGCATCAGAGCGCCACCGAGCCGGGGCGGTCCCGCCGACATCGCCGCGTGCGTGAAGCGATTCCGGCGAATGAGCGCTATTCATGGGTGCCTCGGGTGAAGCACCGCTCAATCGTTTGGTTCACCGCCTAGCCGGCGGCGCGCGCGAAAGGTGAGCGTTTGCGGGAATGTTCCAAAGTGTGGGCATACGGGTCAATGGTCATCGTCGACGCGCGATTCATGCGATCATCACCGGTTCCGACGTGGCCCGGCCCGTCATCGCCATTGCAACTACTGTCGGCCCACGAGCCGGCCCAATTGGAGACTCTACGATGCAGATCACGGGAGATATGCTGATCGGCGGCGGTTCGGTGCGAGGCACGGCCGGCACGCTGCGCGCGTTCGACCCGGCGCGTAACGCCGAAATGGAACCGGCCTTCGGCGCCGGAGACGCGGGCGACGTCGATCGCGCTTGCCGGCTTGCGCAGGCGGCGTTCGATTCGTTCCGCCAAGCGCCTTTGGCAACGCGTGCGCGTTTGCTCGAGGCGATCGGCGAGCGCATTCTCGCGCTAGGCGATGCGCTCATCGAGCGTGGCCACGCCGAAACGGCGCTTCCTAAAGCGCGCCTTGAAGGCGAGCGCGCGCGCACGGTCGGCCAACTCAAGCTCTTCGCGCAACTTGTGCGCGATGGCCGTTGGCTAGGTGCGACGCTCGATTCCGCGATGCCTGATCGCAAACCGTTGCCGCGTTCCGATCTGCGTCTGCAAAAGATTCCCGTCGGCCCCGTGGCCGTATTCGGCGCGAGCAACTTCCCGCTGGCGTTTTCGGTGGCGGGCGGCGATACGGCATCGGCATTGGCTGCCGGCTGCCCCGTCGTCGTCAAGGCGCACCCGGCGCATTTGGGAACGTCTGAACTCGTGGGCCGCGCGATCCAGGAAGCGGTGGCCGAGTGCGGTTTGCCGGCCGGCGTATTCGCGCTCGTGCTCGGCGCGGGCAATGCCGTGGGCGAAGCGCTCGTCGCGCATCCGGCGATCAAGGCCGTCGGTTTCACGGGTTCGCGAGGTGGCGGTATTGCGCTGATGAATATCGCCGCGCGCCGGCGCGAGCCGATCCCCGTCTATGCGGAGATGAGCAGCATCAATCCGTGTTTTGTCTTGCCGGGTGCGCTAGCAGCGCGTGCCGAAGCCGTGGCGAACGGTTTCGTGGAATCGCTGACGCTCGGCGTGGGACAGTTCTGCACGAACCCTGGGCTTGTCGTCATCCTCGATGGGCCGCATCGTCAAACGTTCGTGGCGGCGGCCGCGAAAGCGCTCGAGAAGAAGGGCGCACAGACGATGCTGACTGCCGGCATCGCCAGCGCCTATCGCGATGGCGTGAAGCAGCGCTCGGGCGTCGAAGGCGTGACGCGCGTCGGCCAAGGTGCGAGCAGCGACGCACAGCATTCGGCGCTGCCCGAGTTGTTCGCCACGACGCAATCGCGCTTTATCGCCGAGGCGCCGCTCGAAGACGAAATCTTCGGCCCGTCGTCGCTCATCGTGACGTGTGCGAACGTCGAGGAAATGATCGAGTTGGCCGAGCATGTCGAAGGCCAATTGACGGCAACGCTGCACATGGAGCGCGACGACATCGAACTGGCGCGCAAGCTGCTGCCGACGCTCGAGCGCAAGGCAGGCCGCATCTTGGCGAATGGATTTTCGACGGGCGTCGAAGTCTCGCATGCCATGGTGCACGGCGGCCCGTTCCCGGCTACGTCCGATCCGCGTTCGACGTCGGTGGGCTCGCTTGCCATCGAGCGGTTCCTGCGGCCCGTTTGCTACCAGGACTTGCCGCTCGAACTGTTGCCCGATGCCGTGAAGGATGACAATCCGCTCGACCTCTGGCGTTTGCGCGACGGTACGTTCGAGCGCCGCTGAACGTCAGTGGCCCGCGCGGGCGCGAAGCGGTAGTGCGAGCAGGGCGCCCGCGACGAGTTTCATTGCGAGACCGAAGCCGGTGACGAGCGCGCCGAGTGGAAACACGCGCCATTCGAGCGGTAGCCATGGCGCGACGAATACCGCCGATGCAAGACACAGCACGACCGTGAGCCAACGCGCCCAGGCGAAACGCAACGCGACCAACGCATAGAGCAAACCGATCAACGCGCGGGCTGTGAGCGCCGCCGCGAGCGGGGAGGAAACCGGCGATGCGCCGTCGGCCGGGACTGGCGCGATGTGTCCGAGCGGAAGCTCGATCCAACTGAGCGCATAGCTCACGCCCAAGCATGCGATCGCGATCGCAAAGCGCCTAGCCGAAGCAGGCTCTAGCGGTGCGCGGCGCGCACGGAGCGCATCGTTCGGACGCCGCGCGGGGGCGCCCGGTAACCGGTGACTGGCATTCATGGTCCGCTCGCAAAGTAAGTGCGCGCGATTCGTCTTTCACAACGGCCAGCGTCGCGCGTGCGCAAGCTTTCCTGCATCGTAGCGCAGCCGCTGAATCGACTTCAAGCGTCGCGGGAGGGTCGACGCATGGCCGAAGCCTGCGATGGTTCGGCTGCCTACCGATAGTTGGGACGCAAAAGCCGTTCCCCCTTCGATGGGAATTGGGCTCGCGGGTGTTTTCGTTTGATACCCCGAAAAACGGCGATTTTTTCGATAGAAGCGACGTTTCCTACAGAGTATGATTCGAATCCTGCGAGCCGGCGCCCGTAGTCAAAATGCAGTCAGGCGCTCGCCTTCGCGGCTGCGCGACGCAATCGCACGACGTCGCAGCAAGTGCATTCAGGGAGGCAGGTGACTCATGCATTACCCCGACGCCGCATTCACACATCGCGGATACTTGCTCAATTGCGCACCCGCGCGCACCGCAGACGGCAGCTATCAGCCCTATGTCGTGATCTCCCGCTCGAGCGACGGTGAGCTGGTCGCGAACCGCTTCTTTCCCAATGATCTGCGCTTTGCCGACGAAGCCTCGGCCATCGCTCATGCCCGCGACTGGGCCGTGCGCTGGATAGACGCGAGCAGCTTGACGGTGTAACGGCGAGCCGTTCGCGTGTTCGATTCGTCGAGACATTCGGACGCGTTTGATGAAAAGCGGTAATCTCTTCAGATCGCTGACTTGGCAAGCCCGATTACTACGCGCCGTTCTCACATCATGCCCAATTCGCTTTCCCATCCTTGGGGCCTCGATCAAATCGTGGCAGACTTGCGCGCTTCGCGAGAAGAGCTGCATCGAACGCGTCATCCGCGCGGAATTCGAGAGTTGCCCTCGCGCGATGCCATCGTCGGCATTGTCGAAGGCTTGCGTGCCGTCATGTTTCCGACACACTACGGCGCGCCCGATTTGACCGACGAAAGCGTCGACTACTACGTGGGGCACACGCTCGAAAGCACGTTGCGCGTGCTGTATGAGCAGGTGCGTCGCGCGTTGCGGTTTTTGCCGGAGCACGCCGATACGCCGCAACCTGAACTCGAAGCGCTGGCGTTCGAGATCACGCGCTCGTTCGGCGCGCAACTGCCGAACATCCGGGCGCTGCTCGTGAGCGATATTCGGGCCGCGCACGCAGGCGACCCGGCCGCGCAGCACATCACCGAAATCTTGTTGTGCTACCCCGGCGTGCTCGCGATCATGCATCACCGGCTCGCCCACGCGCTGCACCGTCTTGGCGTGCCGTTGCTGGCGCGCTTCATCAACGAGATCGCACACTCCGCGACAGGCATCGATATTCATCCGGGCGCGCAAATCGGACAGAGCTTTTTCATCGATCACGGTACGGGTGTCGTCATCGGCGAGACGGCGGTCATCGGCGAGCGGGTGCGCGTTTATCAGGCTGTGACGCTCGGAGCGAAGAGCTTTCCGGCCGATGGCGACGGCACCTTGGTCAAGGGGCATGCGCGGCATCCGATCGTCGAGGACGACGTCGTCATTTACGCCGGCGCGACGATTCTCGGCCGCGTCACGATCGGGCGCGGTTCCGTCGTCGGCGGCAACGTGTGGCTCACGCATAGCGTCGCGCCCGGCGCGAGCGTCTCGCAAGGCAGCGTGCGCGAGGGCTCGCGAAGCGACGACGCCGAGGCGCGCGGGCGCACGCGCCGATGAATACCGGGCGCGTCGTCATGCTTCGCTGCGCCGTCGCCGGCGTGCAGGCAACGGCCGCCGATACGACGCGATCGTTCGCACGCCATTCGCACGAGACGTTCGGCGTGGGCGTGGTATGGCGCGGCGCGCAGCGCTCGGCAAGCGGGCGTGGGCCGGTTCAAGCGCGGGCCGGCGACATCATTACCGTCAATCCCGGCGAGGTGCATGACGGCACCCCATTCGACGAGCGCGGCCGTGCTTGGCGCATGCTCTACTTCGAGCCGGCGATCGTTCGCGATGTTGCGAGCGAACTCGGTGCAGCGGTGCCGGGTTCGATCGAACTCATGCATCCCGTGTTGCGCGATGACGCATTCGCCGCATGCTTCGAGCGCGCGTTCACGATGGCGACGCGCCGTGGCGCCGCATTGGATACGTTGGCGTGCGACGAAACGCTCTACGAACTGATGGTTGAGTTCGTACGCCGGCACATGACCGTGCGACTGCGTGCGCCGACGAGCGCGTCGATCGCGGGCATCAGTGCTTCGATCCAGCGGGCGCGCGCACGCATCGACGACGCGCCCTGCGAGCCGGTAACGCTCGCTAGCCTCGCCGATGAGGCGGGCCTGAGCCGATTCCAACTCTTACGCGGCTTTGCGCGCGATACAGGCTTGCCGCCTCACGCGTATTTGATCCAGCGACGCATTGCGCTCGCACGGCGCCTGATCGAGCAAGGCGTGGCGCTCGCCGATGCGGCCGCCGGCGCGGGCTTTGCCGACCAAAGCCACATGACGCGCGCGTTCGTGCGTGCCTTCGGCGTGACGCCGGCGCAGTATGCCGGCGCCGTGCGCTAACAGTCCTGCCGCATGCGTTCATAGCGGCTCTCTGCAATTTCGTTCAAGACCGCACGCGTCAGCCAGCCTACTCTGCATCGCATCCTTCATGCTTGGGAGCGAGACGATGAGTTCGCGTTTAATGGGCTACTTCTTTTGCGCGCTGGCGATGATCGGTGTGGGCAGCACCGTGGTGGCGAGCAAGCTGATCGCGCACGGCCTTCCGCCGTTCACCGCGACCGCGTTGCGTTTTGCGATTGCTTTTCCCCTTTTCGTGCTGGCGATGAAACTGACAGGCGAGACGTGGCCGCGTGTGAGCCGGCGCGAGACGCTGCTGCTCGTTTTGCAATCGGGCTCGGGCAGCGTCGGTTATACGGTGCTGTTGTTGAGCGGGATGCGATTGGCTTCGGCCACCGATGCCGGCGTTATCGCGGGCACGTTGCCGGCCGTGGCCGCCCTCGTGTCGATCGTCGCACTGCGCGAGCGCCCTGGCGCGCTGACGCTCGGCGCCGTCGCGCTGGCGACCGCGGGCGTGCTGGTGTGCACGATGCACAGCGGCGATGCATCCGCTTCTGCTTCCGTGGCTGCGAGCGGGTCGGCCTCGATGATGCTCGGCAACGCTTTCGTTTTACTGGCCGTCATATGCGAAGCGCTATTCATCTTGCTGGGTAAGCGCTTGCGTACGCCCGTTTCACCGTTGCAAATGTCCACCTTGATGTCGGGCATCGGCCTGGCCTTGTCGCTCTTACCGGCATTGGGCGAAGCGCCGTGGACACTGCACTACGATCGTATGGCGGTGGCCGGTGTCGTCTATTACGCGTTGGTGCCGACCGTCGGCGGATTCATGCTGTGGTTTGCCGGCGTGGCGCGTATCGATGGGGCGCAAGCGAGCGCGTTGACGGCGTTCGTGCCGATTTCGGCCGCCGCGTTCGCCGCGGCTGTGCTGCATGAAGCGATCGGCGCGCCGCAAGCGTGGGCAATCGCCTGCGTGCTCGGCGCCGTGCTGCTTATCGCATGGGAGGGTGCCCGCATGCGCGACACGCACGCCGCGTCGCGGATAGAGCGGCAGGGCGTGCGAATCGATTAGCAGGCCAGGACCCGACCCAAGGTTCAGACGTTCGGCAGAGCGCCGCCCATGTTGCCGACGATGGACAAGAACTCCCGCCGCGTCGACGGATCGTCTCTGAACGAGCCGAGCATGCGCGAGGTCACCATTTGCACCCCCGGCTTGTGTACGCCGCGCGTGGTGATGCATTGATGCGCAGCTTCGAGAATCACGCCGACGCCCTTCGGTTGCAGGATGTCGTTGAGCGTGTCGGCGATCTGAACCGTCATCTTTTCTTGGATTTGTAGCCGCTTCGCGAACGCATCGACGAGCCGCGCCAGCTTCGAAATGCCGACCACGCGGTGATTGGGCAGATACGCGACATGCGCACGGCCGATGATCGGCACCATGTGATGCTCGCAGTAGCTTTCGAAGCGGATATCCTTGAGCACGACCATTTCGTCGTAGCCGTCCACCTCCGAAAACGTGCGGGCAAGAATCTCGCGCGGGTCGTGCCCGTAGCCCGCGAAAAACTCCTCGTAGGCGCGCACGACGCGTGCCGGTGTGTCGAGCAACCCCTCGCGCGTCGGATCGTCGCCAGCCCAGCGCAGCAGCACGCGAACGGCGGCTTCCGCCTCTTCGCGGCTCGGGCGCTCAGGCGCCGTGGCCGACGCCTTGGCGCGTTTGACGCGCTCGCTAGGCTGGCCGGCCTTCTTGGCTCGGGATCCTTCCTTCATGGTCTGCTCCTGTCTCACGTTGCCTGCGCGGCGTGCCGAAATTAGGGCCATTGTTTCACGTTTTTTTTCCATCGACGAGGGCGAGCCTGCAACATGCCCGTTGCCGTAGCACAATACCGAGCACGCGCTCCCACCCTGCGTTCGCCGAGGAATTGCCGCCATGTCTTTTGCCAACATCAACGGGATACGTCTTCATTACCGCGTCGACGGGGCGCAGATGAGCGATGCGCCGTGGCTCGTGCTCGGAAACGCGCTTGGGGCCGATGTGACGATGTGGTCGCCGCAGATCGCCGCGTTTTCATCGCAGTTTCGCGTGCTGCGATTCGATACGCGCGGCCTCGGCTGCTCCGATGCGCCGCCCGGCCCGTACACGGTCGAACAGTGGTCGAGCGATGCGCTCGGCTTGTTCGACGCGCTCTGCATCGAACGCGCGCATTTTTGCGGCCTATCGATGAGCGGGCTGATTGGCATTGCGTTGGCGGCGCGGCATGGCGATCGGATCGATCGCCTCGTGTTGGCGCATACCGCGGCTCGGATCGGGACGCCGGATGCTTGGCAGGCACGCTCTCACCAAGTGCGCGAGCAAGGCGTCTGTACGCTGGCCGATGCCACGCTGCAGCGTTGGTTCAGCAGCGCTTTCGCTGCGCGCGAGCCGCTCGTATACGCGGCGATTCGCGATGCGTTCGTTCATGCGGACAACGAAGGGTACGCGAGCAATTGCGAGGCCATCGGCGCGACGGATCTTCGGGCCGAACTCGGCGCGATTCATGCGCCGACACTCGTGATGACGGGCGTCGCCGATCCGTCCGTTGCGCCGAGCGACAGCCGTGCGCTCGCCGATGAAATCGCGCTCGCGCGCCTTGTCGAACTCGATGCGCAACATCTGTCGAACATCGAGCGGGCCGAGGAATTCACGCGCACCGTACTGGCTTTTCTCTCGGCGCCGACGCCGAACTGAAACAGACGCAAACTGCCGCGCATGTGGCGATCCAGCTAGGCTCGGCTACTCCTCCGCGTCGTGCTCGGCGACGAAACGCAGCAAATACGCGCGCAGGGCGGCTTCCAGCGCACGGTGATCGGCCACGCTTTTGGATCCTGCTTCCGCTTCTTCGCCGAACAGGCTCGGCGGCGCATCGCTCACCCCAACCTCCGCACCCTCGCGCAGCACGCGAATTTCATGGGTGGCCTCGGTGTATTCGGCCACCCAATGAATGCCTTCGATATGGGTGCCTGTTCGAACCGGTGCGCTCATTGACGCCTCCTAACCACAGTTAGCTTCAGCCATCGACGAAAAGCGGCGCTCGCGCGTCCGGCTCTTGTTTGCCGCCAAACCCAGCTTGGGAAAAGAGTACGCCAGTTGCGCACCCAGCGCACGCGGCATGAACCGCGTGCGCCGAGTGCACCGAGTGTGCCCGATCAGTGGCTGATCGACTCGAGTGCGCGCCCTTTGGTGGACGGCCCGATGAGTATCATGCAGATGCCGACGACCATCGATGCGGCGATGAAAATCGCCACGCCCGGCACGCCGTACTTGTGCAGCAGCACGCCGATCGCCAAGCCCGCGAACGCGACGGCGAGCCGACTCCACGAGTAGACGAAGCCCACGGCGCGCGCGCGAATGCGCGTCGGGAAGAGTTCGGCCTGATAGCCGTGGTACGCGTACGACATGACGTTCGCGGCCAGGGTGAAGAGTACGCCGAGCAAGATCAAGAGCCCCGGGGCCGACGCCTGGGAGAACAACGCGATCACGATGCCCATGATCAAGAGACCGCCGCAGATCTGCGTCTTGCGCTCGATCTTGTCGGCGAAGAGCGTGCCGAGCAACGGACCGAACGGGTTCGCGATCGCAATGATGAACGCGTATTGCAGGCTTGTCGTGACGTGCACGCCACGGCTGATCAAAAGCGTCGGAACCCACGCGGCGAAGCCATAGAACCCCACGGCCTGAGCCATGTTGAAGATCGACAGCAAAATCGTGCGCTTTCGATAGAAGGGGCCGAATATTTCGCTGAACGAGCCGAGGCCTTCCACCTCGTTGCCGATCGGCCGGGGCGGCGGCAGCTTGATGCCTTTCTCGGCCTCGACCCGGCGCTCGATGTCCGCGACGATGCGCTCGGCTTCCTCCACGCGCCCTTGCCGCGCGAGCCACCGCGGGCTTTCGGGGACATTGCGGCGGATGATCCAAACGAACGCGGCGCCGAGCGTGCCGATCAGAATGACGACCCGCCAATAGTCGAGCCCGAACGGATGTGTGCCTTTGAGCGCGTAGGCGAGAAAGGCGACGATCGGCACCACGCAGAACGTGATGAACTGGTTGACCGCATACGCGCGACCGCGTTCGCCGCTCGGAATCAGCTCGGAGATGTAAGAATCGATCGTCACGAGTTCGACCCCGATGCCGATGCCTGCGATGAGCCGCCACAGGTTGATGGCGAGGCCCGAATGCTGGAATGCCATGATCGCCGTACAAACGACATACCAAATGAGCGACCAGGTGAAGATGAACCGGCGTCCGAAGCGATCGGCGACGAAGCCGAACACGAGCGTGCCGAGCCACAATCCGGCGAATGTGGCGAAGACGAAGGTGCCGAAGCCCGCCACGGCGATCGGCGCGAGCGCCGCGAAAAAGCCCAGCGATTCGGGTTTGAATAAGCCGGACTGGACCATGCCCGGCGCGACATAGCCGGTAAAGAACAGATCGTAGAACTCGAACACGCCCCCCAGCGAGATGAGCATGACCATCGTCCACACGGTGCGCGATGGCGGGAGACGGTCGAACCGCGCCGCAATGGCTAGAGATTGCTGATTATTCACTTTTTGCCCCTTGTCCCTTCTTTTGCGTTTTGCTGTCGGAGGGCTTCAAATGTTCTTTCGGCGCAGATCGTAGACACGTTCGACCCACGCAAGCACCATCCGCACTCCTCATAACAATGTGGCATGTCGTCAACTACTTAACAATGAGTGGGAACACGGACGCGGTGGGGATGCATGCTGCACCACCGCATTGTCCTGCGATCGCGGCGAGGGCGCTGTGGCCGTCTCATGAAAAAAGAAGGTAAAGCGTGTCGAAATGGCCGACGCTCGCGCGTCGTAAGAACGGAGCCTCTCGACGCGCGATGAAACGGCGAGCAACGGGCGGCGCGGACGAACCGACTCGCGTCGTGCCGATCGCAGCCTGCGAGGCTCTTTCATTAACCATGTACAGATAATGGAGCACCGACAATGACTTCATCCGTCAAACCCATTCCCGATGGCATGCATACCGTTACCCCGCAGCTTGTCTGCGCGAACGCGGCCGAGGCGATCTCGTTCTACCAAAAGGCCTTTGGCGCCGTCGAACTCTTTCGGATGGCCGGGCCGAAGGGCAATATCGTTCACGCGCAGATCAAGATCGGCGACTCCGTGTTGATGCTGACCGACGAAAGTGTCGAATGCGGCGCCCAAGGGCCGAAAACGTTGAAGGGCACCCCGGTCAGCCTCTACCTTTACTTCGAAAACGCCGACCAAGCATTCGATCGCGCCGTATCGGCAGGCGTCACAGTGAAAATGCCGCTGGCGGATATGTTCTGGGGCGACCGTTGGGGCGCGGTGGAAGACCCGTTCGGGCACTTCTGGCACATCGCCTCGCGCATGCGCGATCCGAGCCCGGAAGAAATGCAACGGGCGATGGCGGAAATGCACGCGAAGTGAGCGCGTGAACGGCGTGCCATCCCTTTCTATTGCTATTGAAGGGTCTCCGGCGCATCGCTGCACACGCGCCGCAGGCACGCTCGCAGCCAGCGATGCGCGCCGTCGCCGTCCAGGCGCGGATGCCATATCTGCGAGACGGTGACGTCCGGCGTCGCCACGGGCAAACGGAACGTGAACATGCCTTCGCGCGCGGCATCGGTTTGGCGCTCGGGAACATTGGCAACCAGATCGGTCGTGCGCGCCAAGGCGAGCGCATCGGGAAAGCTCGGCACGATCACGCTGACGATGCGCTTCTCGCCTTGCTCGCGCAGCGCGTCGTCGATTGGGCCGAATGCATGCCCGCGCCGCGACACGCTCACGTGCCGATATGCCGTGTAGCGTTCGGGCGTCACCTCTTCGCCGGCAAGGGGATGCCCGAGCCGCACGACGCCGACGAATTTGTCGCGAAACAGGGCTTGGACACGCAATTCGGGCACCATGTCGCTCACCACACCCACTTCCAGATCGGCGATGCCATCTCGCAGCATGACGCCGCTTTTGTCGGGTTTGCCGGCGAAGCGTAGCCGCACGAGCGGCGCCTGCTCCTCGACGAGCGCGGCGATGCGTGCGCCATAGCGTTCGATGAAACCGTCGTTTGCGCGAATCGTGAACGTGCGTTCCAGCGAGGTCAGATCGAGCCGTACCGACGGGCGCAAAACATTTCGTGCATCGGCCACGACGGCGCTGACCTTGCCGCGCAATTCGAGCGCCAAGGGCGTGGGCACGAGCGTATGGCCGGCGCGCACGAGCAGTTGATCGCCAGTCACGACGCGCAGCCGCGCCAATGACCGGCTCATTGCGGAGGGGCTGAGCTCCAGCCGCTGAGCGGCGCGCACGACGCTTTGCTCAGTGAGCAGCACGTCGAGCACGACAAGCATGTTCAAATCGATCGTTGTCATGGCGGCCACCGGCGAATGCGCCATTCATGGCGTTCCACTCATGAATATAGTGCGCTGTACGCCCCTTCCACAGTGTGAGAACAGCGATTAT
>JBQCDS010000708.1:0-5982 GCA_051961035.1 Trinickia sp.
GGAGATGTTGCCGATGCCGCCCGCGATCATGATCGGCTTGTGATAGCCACGCACCTGGCCGCCGATATTTTGCTCATATGCGCGGAAATACCCGCCCAGATTGGGCCGGCCGAATTCGTTGTTGAACGCGGCACCGCCGAGCGGGCCGTCGATCATGATTTGCAGCGGCGAGGCGATCCGATCGGGGCGGCCGTAAGGCGCATGCTGCTCGTTCGGGTTGCGCAGGCTCAAGGGCTGTGCCGCGTCGCGTGCGTTTTCCCACGGCTGCACGGCACCCGGCAGCGCGAGGTTCGATACCGTGAAACCCGTGAGGCCGGCCTTGGGCCGCGCGCCGCGTCCCGTCGCCCCTTCGTCGCGGATTTCGCCGCCCGCGCCCGTCGCGGCGCCCGAGAACGGCGAAATCGCCGTGGGGTGGTTGTGCGTTTCCACCTTCATGAGCGTGTGGGTGAGCTCGACGTGGCGGCCGTAGCGCTCGCCCTGAGCACCCTCTTCGCCCGCCTTTGCTGGACGCGGGAACCACCGTTCGGCCGAACCGCCTTCCATAATGGCCGAGTTGTCCGAATAAGCGACGATCGTGCCTTGCGGATTTAGCTTCTCGGTGTTCTTGATCATCTGGAACAGCGAAGTGTCCTGCGGCTGTCCATCGATCGTCCATTGCGCATTGAAGATCTTGTGGCGGCAGTGCTCGCTGTTCGCTTGCGCGAACATCATCAGTTCGACGTCGGTCGGATTACGGCCGAGCTTGGAAAATGCATCGACGAGGTAGTCGATTTCATCGTCGGCCAGCGCCAGGCCGAGTTCGCCGTTCGCACGTTCGAGGGCGGCACGGCCATGCGCACGCACGTCGACGATCTCGAGCGGCTTGGCCGGCAGCTCGTCGAACAGATGCAGCGCGTCGTCGCGCGAGCGCACCACGCTTTCGGTCATTCGATCATGCAGTGCGGCGGCGACCTGCGCCCGCGCTTCGTCGGAAAGCGCCTTCTTGCCGCCCAGCAAGCCGGTCAAGCCCGCTTTCAACGTGACCGTGAATTCGATTCCGCGCTCGATGCGGCGCAGGTGTTCAAGCCCGCAGTGATGGGCGATGTCGGTCGCCTTGCTCGCCCACGGCGAGACAGTGCCGATGCGCGGAACGACCAAAAACGTTTCCTGACCGCCACGCGGCTCGCCGGTCACGAACGGCTCGCCGTAGTGCAACAGCGCTTCGATGCGCTCGTTGTCTTGCGCCGACAGCGGCGTCAGCGCATTGACGAAGTGCAGATACTGGCCGCGCACGTCGACGATAGCGGCATCGATGCGGGCGAGCGTTTCGAGCAAGCGGGTTTGACGGAAATCGGAAAGCGCCGAAGCACCGGAGAAGCACGAGAAGTGGGCCATGGAAGGACGTAGGCGTCGATGTGCCGGGCATCGCGCGGTTCGCGCGCGCATACCGCGACGTGAGGCGAAAGGAAGACGGAGATTATACCCGGAACTCGGTCCCCGATAGGCGTGACAGGCCATCGGCACGGGGCCTCACGCCACGTCCGCATGGATTTTCCACTTCTTCGCAAGCCACCGGAATGGGTTTGGCGCTATCATGCGCGGTTTGCCTCATCGCGCGTCGGCGAGCAAGCCTGACGCCCCCGCGTCGTGTGCTTCGTGCTTCGCCTTCGGCACGGCGCTTGCCGCGTCTTGCGCCGTGGCCTAGTTTGCCGTGCACCGTAGGATCTGTTCACGCTCATTCATGGATGTCATCGTCATCGGCGGCGGAATCGTCGGCGTCGCCACCGCCTACCAGCTTCGTGCCGCCGGCCGCCGCGTGTGCGTCGTGGAACGCCATGCGACGGTCGCGCAAGGCGCCACGTACGGCCACGGCGGCATCGTGCTGCCGACGCCGCTCGACGCCTGGTTCGGTCCTACGTTTCTCGGGGCGCGGCGCGGCGTTGTCTATCGCCCCGGCTTTCGATCGAGCGTACGCCGCTTCGCGCGCCAATTGGCGCTGCTGCAAGCGCCCGATGCGTTTCGCGCCCAATGGCTGCGCCTGCGCCCGCTCGTCGAGCTTTCTCGCGAGGCCATCGCCTCGATCGAAGCGGGGTTTCATCTCGAGTTCGAACAGCGCGAGGGCGTGCTGCATGTGACGCGTGACCCGCGCGAATGGGGACAAGCGCAAAGCGCGCTCGAGTTGCTCGGCGAATTCGAGGTGCCTCACAACTTGCTGTCGGCCGCCGAGTGCGCCGAGACGGAGCGCTCGGTGCCGGCCGATCCCGCGTTCGCCGGCGGCGTCTTGTTCCCGCAGGAGCGCACGGCCAATTGCCCGTTATTTGCGAAGCTCGTCAAACAGGTGCTCGACGAGCAAGGCGGCGTGCAGTTCCTGTTCGGGCGCGCCGTCGAGGCGATCCGCCTCGAGAATCAGCGCGCCGCCGTCGAGCTCGCGCCCGCCGACGGCGAGCGCAAGAGCGCGCGGGAAGTCGACGTCATCTCGTGCGACGCGGTGGTCGTCGCGGCGGGCTCGGGCAGCAAGCCTTTGCTCGAACGGCTCGGCCTCGCACTGCCCTTCCACCCGATCCGCATGCTGTCCCTGACGGCCCCCATCGCGTACGAGGAATGCGCGCCGCATATGACGGTGGTCGATTCGGTGCGACGCGTGTCCATGACGCGAATGAACCAGCGCATTCGCGTGGCCGGCGCCGCCGTCTTGCAACCGGAGCGCGAACTCGCCAAGGCGCTCGCCGAGCCGCTCGTCGAAGCGGGTACGGCCTTGCTGGCGCAATCGACGCACGATTGGATTCCCGGTGCGGCGAAAATTTCGGCCGCCCACGCCTGGGAAGGCGTGCGCCTGCTCTCGCCCGACGGCCTGCCCGCCGTGGGCAGCGCGGGGCATCCGCGCCTATTCGTCAACGTGGGGCACGGCCCCGCGGGTTGGGGCCTTGCCTGCGGCTCTGCTAAAGTGATCGCAGATGTGATTTCGGGCACGACGCCGAGCGTGCCGCCCGATACGCTGTCCGCGCTGCGGCCCGAGCGATTCGCGATCTGACGGCCTGGGCGACGCTGCAGCGGCGTCACGTCGCGGCAAAGTCGCGGCAAAGTCGCCGCAAAGTCGCCGCAAAGTCGCCGTTCTCCGGCGCCGCTAACCGCGCTGGGCATCGCCGGGGCCGGTTTTCTGGCTCCCGGCTGCCGGGTGTTCGAGATTGCCCTTCGATGCGCATGCCATGACCGACCATCTAGCCTCGCCAAGTCACCCGCCCTTGCTGGTCTCGCCCGCCGACCGGCCGCTGCCGCTTTTCACCGTCGCGCAATTGCGCTCCCTGGAAGCGCAAGGCGCAGCGGGTCTGCCCGAGCATACGTTGATGGCGCGAGCGGGCGCCGCCTGCGCCCAGTATTTGATCGAGCGTGCCGCGCATGACGGTTCGCTGACGGGCGAACATTCCGTGTGGATCGCCGCCGGGCCAGGAAACAACGGGGGCGACGCACTCGTCGCCGCGACTCGCTTAAGAGAAGCGGGAATCACGGCCGAAGTTTGCATGCCGGTCGAAGCCAAAGCCGACGACGCGCGCTGGGCGCTCGGCGAGGCGCGCGCCGCCGGTGTTCCGATTTCCCACGTGCCGCCGGCGTCGCTCGACGGCTACGGGTGGGTAATCGACGGCCTATTCGGCATCGGTCTCGCTCGCCCGCTCGACGGTATTTTCGCTGATTTAGCCAAGCGGATCGCCCAGCGCGCCAGCAGCGGCGCCCGCGTACTCGCGCTCGATATCCCGAGCGGGCTCGACAGCGATACCGGCAATGTCGTCGAAGGGGGCGCAGCGGTGCGCGCGACCGAAACGGTGACGTTCCTCGGTGCGAAGCCCGGCCTTTACATGACACGCGGGCGCGACTTGGCGGGCGCGGTGACGGTGGCGCCGCTCGGCGTCGAGTTGCCCCTCGCTCGCGACGTGGCTCGGCTGAACGCTCCGTCGCTATTCGCCGCGCACTTTCCGGCGCGCGCCTTCGCCTCGCATAAGGGTACGTTCGGCAATCTGGCTGTGGTGGGCGGCGATACCGGCATGTGCGGCGCTCCGATCCTCGCCGCGCGCGCCGCATTGCTGACGGGCGCGGGCAAGGTTCACGTCGCCTTCATTGGCGACGGCGCGCCGCCCTACGATCCGCCCTATCCCGAACTGATGCTTCATCCGCCCGGGAGCCTCGGCTTCGGGATCGAGACGATGGATGCACTCGCAATCGGCTGCGGCATGGGACATGCGCCGCGCGCGCTATCCTCGCTTGCTCAAGCGCTCGCCTGCGACATCCCGATTCTGCTCGACGCCGACGCGCTCAACTTGATCGCGCGCGAAGCGTCGTTGGCGGACGCGCTCGCGCAGCGCGGGATCTTCGATACACAACCCAACGCCAACGCCAACGCCAACGCGGCGGCGCGCGCCTGTGTGTTGACGCCGCATCCACTTGAAGCCGCGCGGCTCATGGGCGTCGACGCCGCCCGCGTGCAGCGCGATCGCCTCGGTTCGGCGCGAGCGCTGGCGGCGCGGTTCGGCGCGATCGTCGTGCTCAAGGGCGCGGGCACCGTCATCGCCTCGCCCGACGGTCGCGTGGCCGTCAATCCCACCGGCAATGCGGCGCTGGCGACGGGCGGTACGGGCGACGTGCTCGGCGGCATCATCGGCGCGCTGCTGGCCGAGGGGCTGCCGAGCTACGAGGCCGCGCTCGCCGGCGTGTATCTGCACGGCTGGGCGGCCGAGACGTTGACGGCGGCCGGCCGAGGCCCTGCGGGGCTCACGGCCGGTGAGCTGGCGCCGACCGTGCGCGATTTGCTCAATCGGCTGATTTACCCCACGCGAGACTGAAACCGGCCGAGCCGGATCGCGGCCAGTGCCGGCACCCGCCGCAGCGACGCTACTTCGCCGCGGCAGTTGACGGACGCTCGAGAATTTGCCCGTTCATATAGGCGAAATGGCGTTCGCGCGGCACCGTCGGTGGCACGGCCATCGGCTCGTCGGCTTGGCGATCGAGGTAGCTGACGACGAGGTCGTCGCCGTTGATCGCGATTCCGATGGGCCGAATCCGATCGCCAATCTGGAAGGTCGTGCCGCGCCCGTCGTTGAACGCGAGCGCGACGTAATAAAACGTCCCGCTGCCACCGCCATTCTCGGATAGAAAGACCGCCACGGCCGCTCGGCCACCGAGCTTGCCGACCGCATGCGCAGGCGGCTCGATCACGCGCGTGACGTCCTGCTCCGCGGAGCCTTCCGCAACCGGCTGTGCGTGTTGGCCTTCGAGCAGCGTCACGTCTTTGCCGTCGATGCGATAGATGGCGTTCTTGTAGTCGATCGACGGCCCGGACGGTTGCGCGTGCTCGGCGGCCGTTACCGTCAATCCGAGGTGTTCGAGCGCGCTCGCGCGCAACGCGTCGATGCGGTCCCGATAGGCATCGGTCAGGCATGCGGTTTGCGGCCCGCAGGCATCGCGCGTGTCATGCTGCCACTTTTCCCGATCGGCTTGCAGGCCGTCGCGAAAATCGTGATAAACCTTCGTATCGGCAGCCGGCTTCGCCTCGAGCAACATCTCGTAGTAGGTGCTCTCTCGTGCGTCGAGGGCTCGCAAGGCGGCGCTATTGCAGACGGTGCGTTCGATCGGCCGGTGCGGCTTCGTGCAGTCGAGGTCGGTGGTTTGCGCGAATGCGCTCATCGATACGCAAGTGAAAAGCGCCGCCAAGGCAGCGCAGTGGCCCGTTTTTTTCATTTTGTTGATTGGATTGCTGTGGTGAAAAACGTCCGATGATATCGCGCCTCGGGTGCATGCGGCCGGGCGGCCGACCGCTGTCGGCTTTCTGTTGGGCGCCTGTCGGGCGTTTGTCGGTAGACCGTCGGCCCGCGCTTGCATCCGCGGCACCGCACTCGTCGATTGCACCCGCACGCACGCGCATGCACCAATGCGTGCGAAAAAAAGTACAAGAAAACGCGCGAAGTTGGTGCAAAGGGTCGCTGCGTCCACGCGGCACTCGACGCCGCGAATAAG
>JBQCDS010000709.1:0-9010 GCA_051961035.1 Trinickia sp.
AAAAGGGCATGGACTTCGAGATCCGCGACGTCGACCTGTTTAACAAGCCGGAAGACATCGCCGTGATGAATCCGTACGGGCAGGTGCCGATTCTGGTCGAGCGCGACTTGATCTTGTACGAATCGAATATCATCAATGAGTACATCGACGAGCGCTTCCCGCATCCGCAACTGATGCCTGCCGACCCGGTGCAGCGCGCGCGTGCGCGTTTGTTCCTGCTCAACTTCGAGAAGGAGCTGTTCGTTCACGTCGGCACGCTCGAGAACGAGAAGGGCAAGGCTGCGGAAAAGAACCACGAGAAGGCGCGCCTGGCGATTCGCGATCGGTTGACGCAATTGGCGCCGATCTTCTTGAAGAACAAGTACATGCTCGGCGAAGAGTTTTCGATGCTGGACGTGGCGATCGCGCCGCTGCTGTGGCGCCTGGATCACTACGGCATCGAGTTGTCGAAGAATGCCGCGCCGCTCATGAAGTATGCCGAGCGTATTTTCAGCCGGCCGGCTTACATCGAGGCGCTGACGCCCTCGGAAAAGGTGATGCGCCGCTAAGTCGAGCTTTGGAGTTGCCGCTCGTGCAGGCAGGACGCGCGGGCGGTGCACCGGGCTTCGTATGAGGACAGTTGATGCACGAAATTTCGCCTAAGCCTTATCTGCTGCGTGCGTTGTACGAGTGGTGTACGGACAACGGCTATACGCCGCACATCGCGGTACGCGTGGACAACCAGACGCGCGTGCCGCGTCAGTTCGTGCACAACGACGAGATCGTGCTGAACATCAGCTTCGAGGCGACGAGCCAGCTTCAGATGGGCAACGAGTGGATCGAGTTCAGTGCTCGATTCTCGGGCAAGGTGCATAAGATCGAAGTGCAGATCGCCAATGTATTGGCGATCTATGCGCGCGAGAACGGGCAGGGCATGGCGTTTCCGGTCGAGCCCGCGCCAGGCGCCGCGCAAGGCGGGACGGTGGCGAGCAGCGAGGTGCAGGAAGCGGCCGAATCCGAACCGGGCGCGGTGCCGCACGAGAGCGCTCCGCGTGTGCCCGAAGGAAGCGACGACGCTCATCGTCCCCGCACTGATGACGACGGCGGCAAAGGTGGCGGAGGGAAAGGTCACCTCAAGGTCGTGAAATGAAGTAGAATCGCGGACTCACGCCGGCTTAGCTCATCTGGTAGAGCAGTTGATTTGTAATCATCAGGTGGCGGGTTCGAGTCCTGCAGCCGGCACCAAATGCAAAAGCGGGTCCCAGAGATGGGGCCCGCTTTTTTTAATCTGCAATTCGCTGGCTGATCTACACAGGCCATACTGACGTTTACGGGCGCCTCGCGTGGGGAAAGCCGGCGGCGGGACTGACCACCCGCTGTATAAGCTACCCGAACGGGCGTCTTGGGCATCCTGACCAACACCGCGCAATCAGTGTGCGTGAGGCCGCATCTCTGCAAACTTTCCCACGTCGATACCGCTTCATTGGATCGCTCGCATCACGAGCGCGACAAATCGGCAACGCGGTTCCTCCACAGATGGCGGGTGCGATCGGAGCACATCGCCGGCAAGTAATTCCGTGCGCCGCTGTCAATGTTTTCTTAACGCCATGGCGCGGGTTTTCCCCAGCGAGACATAAGGAATGCTGGTTTTCACAGAGCGTAAGTCTTTATAAAATAAGCGAAAACCGATGTACAAAGCGACGACAGCAGGGTCCCCGTCGATTGAGTTCTCCCGTGCCGCGCAATCGAATCCGCGCATGAAAAAGTGCGCTCGAGCCATTTCAAGTTCGTTAACATTCGCCCGTGAGTGCCGTTAAGCAGAGAAGGGCGGCCCACGCCGTTCGCTGCGCCTTGCATACCAACAAGCCTCATTCGTCGGAAGAAACATATGTCTCGTTTGACCCTGCGACAAAAGCTTTGGATTCCCCTCCTTCTTACTTGGCTCGGCCTGTTGACGTTGACTGTCTGGCACGCGATGCAGATGCGCGACATGCAGTTGACCGAGCGCAAACACGCGCTCTCCGATATCGGGGAAATGGCCTATTCGATCGCGGCCGGTCTCGATCGCGACGCGCAGGCCGGCAAGCTCGCCGCCGACGCGGCCAAGCAACAAGCGTTGGCCCGGATCGCCGACTTGCGCTATAGCGGCAACGGCTACGTAACAGTCGTCGGCGCCGATTCGGTGGTCGTCATGCACCCGATGGCGCCGAAGCTGAACGGCAAGGACATGTCGCAATGGAAGGATGCAAAGGGAAATTTCCTTTACCGCGATATCGCGGCGGCCGGTGCTTCGCCGAGCGGGGCGGGCTACGTCGAATACTGGTGGCCGAAACCGGGCGAGAAGGAGCCCAGTTCCAAGCTCGGATTCGTCAAACGCTATAAGCCGTGGAATTGGGATTTCATCGCAGGGGTATACCAGGACGACATTCAGGCGTCCTTCTACCACACGCTCATCACATCGTTGGTTGTCCTAATCATTCTCGGGGCGGCGATCTCCGTGCTGACTGCCCTGGCAATCAAGAGCGTGCGGCGTTCGGTGGGCGGCGAGCCGGCGAAGGCGGCGGAATTGGCCCGCCAGATCGCCTCGGGCGATTTGACGGGGCGCATCGACGTAGCGCGCGGCGACGACGAAAGCATCGTGTCGGCCATTGCTTATACGCGCGATACGCTGGCGGGCACGGTCTCGCGCGTGAAGACGGCGGCGGAGACGATACGCACGGCCGCGGCCGAAATTGCCACGGGCAACGGCGATTTGTCGAGCCGTACCGAGCAGCAGGCGGCCTCGCTCGAGCAGACGGCCGCAGCCATGGACGAGTTGACTTCGACGGGCAAGCAAAACGCGGAAAACGCCTCGCGGGCGACGGAGGTCGCGACAAACGCGTCGTCGGAAGCCGAGCGCGGCGGCAATGTGGTGGGCGATGTCGTGGGCAAGGTGCGCGCGATCGCCGAAAGCTCGAAGAAGGTGGCCGACATCACGTCTGTCATCGACAGCATTGCGTTCCAGACGAACATTTTGGCGTTGAACGCGGCGGTCGAAGCAGCGCGCGCCGGAGAGAACGGCCGCGGCTTCGCGGTGGTGGCGAGCGAGGTGCGCAGTTTGGCGCAGCGCAGCGCGGCGGCCGCGAAGGAAATCCGCGTGCTCGTCGATACGTCCATCTCGCAAGTCGAAAGCGGGGCGGCGCTGGCGGAAACGGCGGGCGCCGCGATGGACGGAATCGTGACGGCGGTCAAGCGTGTGACGACGATCGTCAGCGAGATCGCGAACGCGTCGGCGCAGCAGAGCATCGGCATCGACGAAGTCAATCGCGCGATTTCGCAGATGGACGGGGCGACGCAGCAAAACGCCGCCCTGGTCGAACAAGCCGCGGCGGCAGCCGTCTCGCTGAACGAACAAGCGCAGCAGCTAGGCGAGGCAATGCAAGTGTTCCGCGTGGAAGCCGATACCGGGCACGCAAGGATGCAATGAATACGCGTTTCATCGAAACGTTCGTGACGCTGGCGGAGCTCGAGAGCTTTCGGGCGACGGCGCGTGTCTTGCATGCGACCCCGGCGACGATCTCGTTGCGGATCAAATCGCTGGAAGACGAATTGCGCACCGAATTGATCGACCGATCGACGACGCAGTTTCGTTTGACGCCCGCCGGCGAGAGCTTGCTCGGCCTCGCGCGCAACGTCGTCGATGCCGCGCGGGCGCTGCGCGAAGCGGCCGGACAGGAGGTGATCGTCGGCGGCAAGCTGAGGCTGGGCGTGATCGAAACCGTCGTCCATTCGTGGCTTTCGCACTACGTCACGCATTTGAATTCGAAATTCCCGCAGCTCGATGTGGATTTGACGGTCGATTCGAGTGCCGTGCTCCAGCAGCGGCTGCTCGCGGGCGAACTCGACCTCGTGATACGGGTGGAAGGCATCGACAGCACGAAGATCGCCTCGAGCGCGATCGCGAGCTATCCGGTGCGCTGGATCGCTCGTCGTGGGTTGCTGTCGCGGCGAGCGAGCGGGCTCGCCGCGCGCGTGTTGCAGCGTCCGATCCTGACGTTCGGTCGCGGTACGGCGCCGCAAGTCGCGCTGCAAAGCATCGTGTTGGCGCTTGCTCGCCAGGAGAGAATCAGTCCCGAGCACACGCGGATGACCTGCTCGCCTTCGGTGGCCGCGATCGTACAGCTCGTTCGCGACGGCTACGGGGTGGCGTGCATCCCGAGCTTATTCGTGACGGACGAGCTGCAGACCGGCGAATTCGTCGAGCTTCCGCTCAAACCCGTGCCGCCGCCGATCGTCGTATCGGTCTGCAAGCCGACGAATGCGAGTGCGATGGTCAACGCGGCCGCCAGCGCCGCGCACCTCGCCTGTACAGCCTATTGCCGAACGAAGCGGCGAGACTTGGTCGAGGCGCTTTAACGGCAGCCGGCCTTGTCGAACTGGAGCACGAGCTTCGTCGCGTGAGGGGATAGGGCCGAGCGAACATCCGCGCCGTCCGGTGATCGTCTGCCGGGCGGCTACCGCGCTTCCTGCCCGTCCATCACGCCCTCGACAATGCGAGCAAAGGCCTGCACGGAAGGCCGAATGGCTTCGACATCGAGCGCACCGAACCCCAGCAAAAACCCATCGCGAAACTGCGGATCGCCCTGATTGAACGTATGCAGCCTGCGCAGATAAATCCCTTGTTCCAGGGATTGCGACACGGTCGTATCGAAATCCACCAGATCCCGAATCCGGATCGTCATATGCAGCCCGGCCGCATTTCGCGACGTCTCGAGCGCATTGCCAAAACTCTGATCCAGGCATCGGAGCAATTCCGACTGCCGTGCCCCGTAGATATCGCGCATCCGCCGAATGTGCTTCGTGAAATGTCCATCCGCGATAAAGTCCGCCACCGCCGCCTGCAACGCAAGATGCCCTGGTCTGTACAAGCGTAGCGATGCGGCTGCGAAGGAATCGACGAGATCGGGCGGAACGACGATATAGCTGAGCCGCATGCCCGGGTACATGACCTTGCTGAACGTTCCCATCAGAATCACGCGGTCGCTTTCATCGGCGCCTTGAAGAGACGCAAGCGCACGCTGGTCGTAGCGGAATTCGCTGTCGTAATCGTCTTCGAGAATGAATGCATCCCATCGCTCAGCGGCCTCGCGCAGCCGTGCACGTCGCTCGTCCGAGAGCGTGACGCCCATCGGAAACTGATGCGATGGCGTCGTCGCGATCAGGCGCGCCCTGCGCGAACATCGTTCGAGGTCCATGCCGTCGTTGTCGACAGCGATCGCCTCCACTTCCAGCCCGTTCGCACGCAGGAGGATCGGCGTTGCCCAATGGCACGGGTTTTCAACATAGGCCAGTTCGCCGGCATCGGCCAGAATGCGCGAGCAAAGGTCGATGGACTGATTGCTGCCCATCGTCACGATGATCTGCTCGGGCGTGGTTCGCACGGCTCGCGACACGCGCAAATACTCGGACAGCGCACGGCGCAAAGGAAGGTATCCGCCCGGATTGGAGTAGCCCATGAGATCGACGTGCTGCTCGCCGAGATACCGGTTCTGTATGCGTCTCCAAGTTTGATACGGAAAATAAGCCGTATCGCACACCCCCGGCACGAACGCTCCCTTGCGCTCCTGAATGCCCGCAGGCGCCCGTATCAGTTGCTCGCCGCGCGCGGACAGCTTGCGTGCCGTCGGCTTGCGCGGCGAAGGCGCCATCGATTGCGGCAGGGTGTCCGAGACGAGCGTGCCGCTCGTGGAATCGGACCGGACATAGCCGTCGGCCGCGAGCCTTTCATACGCCGTGACGACAGTGACACGGGAAACCGCGAGCGCCGCCGCGAGCGTTCGCGAAGACGGCAAACGCGTTGAGGCCTTCAGCGTGCCGTCGCATATCGCTTCGCGGATTCCGTTCGCGATCTGGCATTGCAGCGGCATCGACCCGTCTCGCCGAAGGCGGCTGATCAGGAGGTCAGCGAGCAACGAGTCGGCCATTGGACCTATCCAACTTTATGAATTGGACTCATAGATTCACTGCGGGAACACGTACTGTCAAGGCCAACGTCAACATCCTTCAGTGAATGGGGATCCCATGCAGGTGTCTTTGCGTAAGTCCATTCTCCAGTCACATCGCGTGATGGGTCTGAGCATTGGTCTTTTCATCGTCATGGTGGCGGTGACCGGCGCGAGCATGCTATTTCGCGAGCAGCTCGAGCCGCTCGTCTATCCCCACCTGCTCAAAGTCCAGTCGTGCAATGCGCGCCTGCCGCTCGATACCTTGATCGCCAATGCGCGCGCGTCGAATCCCGCTGCCGGTGGGCCGACGCAGCTGCGCATCTACGCTAAGACCGATGCAACCACGCGCGTTCTCCTTAGCGACAACCGGTGGTACTACGTCAATCCCTGCACGGGCGACGTGCGCGGAAGCGAGGATCGTTACGGGGGCTTCTTCGGCGTGATGGCCGCCCTGCACAGCTTTCATTATCTGAAGAACGGAAGCGTCGTCGCCGGATCGCTTGCGCTAACGTTTGCGATCGTTCTGATCGGCGGTGGTTTGGCTGTGTGGATTCCCGACACGGTGCGCAGACGCAGGCGCCGCGTCCCGGCCAAAGTCAAGCTAACGGGCCGCGCGCACTGGCTCCATCTGCACAAAACCACCGGCGCCTGCGTCAGCGTCATCCTGCTGACGTGCGCACTGACCGGCGCGCTGCAGTCGTTCCAATTCGTGAGGGATGCGCTCTACACGCTGACGGCCTCGAAGCCCCCGGCGCCGGCGCCGAAATTCGTCGCGCAGCCCAATACGCAAAGCCTATCCGTCGAGGCGCTCTGGCAGCGCGCACAGGCGTTGGTGCCACGGCCGGAATACGCCCGCATTCACTATCCTCGCAAGCCTGGCGATCCGTTCAACGTCGATCTCGTCGCACCCGGCGCGCCGCATATCAACGCATTTTCCTATGTCAGTCTCGACACGAGAACCGGAGCCGTGTTGCGCTTTACGCCTTATGCGCAGAACAGCTTAGGCCACCGGATTTATCTGACGGCGCTTGCGCTTCACTATGGATGGGTGAGCGGCGGCTATCTGCAGATTCTCCAGCTCATCGGCGTGCTGTGCGTGCCGGTGTTGGCCTACACCGGCATCGGAAGCTATCTGCGCGGCGGGCGCAAGCGGCCTGCGCCGGCCTTCGCGTCTGCACGAACCACGCTTACGCTGAAGGTAGAGAGAAAGATCGCCGAGGCGGAGGGCATTCGATCTTTCGAACTCGTCGATCCTTCCGGACGGGCGCTACCGCGGTTTACCGCAGGCTCCCATCTCGACGTTCGCGTACCGGGTGGAAAGATTCGTCAATACTCGCTATGCAACTCGGCAGCGGAACAACACCGTTATCTGATCGCGGTCATGCGGGCGGAATCATCGCGAGGCGGATCGATGGCCATGCATGACCAAGTCGAGCAGGGCGATCTGATCGAAGTCAGCGCACCTAAGAATCACTTTCGGCTCGTGCAATCCGCGAAGCGTTCTCTACTGATCGCGGGCGGCATCGGCATTACGCCGATCCTGTGCATGGCCGAGCACCTGGCCGATGGCGGAGCCGATTTCAACCTGCATTACTTCGCGCGATCGGCGGCACGCGCAGCGTTTGTCGACCGCATCGAGCGTTCGGCGTTCGCCAGTCGCAGCACGTTCCACTTTAGGGAAGACGTGCAGCAGCAACGGTTCGATCTCGCCGCGCTGTTCGAGACGCACGATGCTGAAACGCACCTCTATGTATGCGGCGGCGAGGCCTTTACGAATGCGGTCATCGAGACGGCACTGCAAAAGGGTTGGGGCGAACGTCAGATCCACAGGGAGTCGTTCAACGCTGAGCAGAGGCCACGCGCCGACGACGCTGAATTCGACGTCACGATCGCAAGCACCGGCGAGACCATTCGCGTGCCCGCCGAAAAGACCGTCATCGCTGCTTTGGCCGATTGCGGCATCCATATCGAAGCCTCTTGCGAGCAAGGGGTATGCGGCACCTGCGTGACGCGCGTGCTGAAAGGCGAACCGGAACATCGCGACTTGTTTCTTTCCGATGACGAGAAAAAGAGAAACGATCGCTTCACGCCCTGCTGTTCGCGGGCCAATAGCCCGACGCTGGTCCTCGATCTTTAGATGGAACGACCGGCGGTATCGGCTAACGCATAAGCAAACGTTTTGATCGGAGCGACTGCCCGCGCGATCGTTGATCGCGGGGGCGGCGCATACACGTTCGTCGCGTGCGGGGCTCGACTCGTTGGCAAACGCAACGACGAGCGAGCGGCGCATCGCCTTCGCCGCCATCGATAACGCTGAACATTGACCTTTTTTTTCGACAACGAAATGGAGACGCAAATGAAGATCACCGGAAAGTTCGCCGTCGTGGCAAGCCTGGTTGCGGGCATGGGTGCCGTTAGCGTGGCGCACGCTCATGGCATTTGGTTCGCGGAGCGATCGAACCAACTGGCGCTGGTGTACGGGCTCGGCGCGGACGATCTCGACGTGATCAAGCGCGAGCCCAAGGTCAAGAGCGTCACGGCCTACGACGAGCACGGCAAGGAGGTCCCCACGCGATTGACGGCCAGCGGGCCGCTGCTCGTGGTGAACACGGACAATCAGCCGGCGATCGTTGCGGGGGTCATGGACAACGGCCTATGGAGCAAGACGGCGGATGGCAAGTGGTACAACAAAGGCAAGGACGAGGTGCCGAATGCCACGGTCAGCATGCACACGTTCAAGTACGCCGTGCGTTTGCTGCGCCCGCTGCATGAGGCGCTGCCTTTGCTGCCCGGGCAGAAGCTGCAGGTCGTGCCGGTTGGCAATCACTTGCCGGAGCAGATGGGCCGGCCGCTCACCGTGCGCGTGCTCTTCGAGGGTAAGCCCGTACGCGGCGCCGAAGTGCAGCCGGACCTCGTGAGCGACCCCGATTCCCAACCGGTGAAGACGGGCGCCGACGGCACCGCGACGATCAAGGTGCGCAACCAAGGCCTGAATGTGATCGTGGCGAAATTCGATTCCCCGCCGGCGGAACCGGCGAAGGCGAGCA
>JBQCDS010000710.1:0-2859 GCA_051961035.1 Trinickia sp.
TTCCGGTGTTCATCTCGCTGTACTGGGTGTTGCTCTCGTCGGTCGAAATGCGCGGCGCGCCGTGGATTCTCTGGATTCACGACCTCTCGCAGCAAGACCCGTACTTCATCCTGCCCGTGCTGATGGCCGTGTCCATGTTCCTGCAAACCCGCTTGAACCCGACGCCGCCCGATCCTGTCCAGGCGAAGATGATGATGTTCATGCCGATCGCGTTCTCGGTCATGTTCTTCTTCTTCCCGGCGGGCCTCGTGCTGTACTACGTCGTGAACAACGTGCTGTCGATCACGCAGCAGTACTACATCACGCGCGTAATGGGCGCCGCCAAGAACAAGGCCGCTGCTTGATCGCACGCCGGACGCGCGGTGCTTGCCGCGCGGGCCCGCGAATCACAGATTGACTGATGGAAGCAAATTGCCCGGCTTGGTAGCCGGGCAATTTTTTTTCGATTGGATTTCAGTGAGCCGTCAGCGCTCGGCACCATCGCCGTAGAACTGCTCGACGAGTTCCTGCACGAGATAGCGGTGGTGCGCCGCAAGCGACTCGATCTTCGACGCCAACTCGATCGTCTCCGGTGTGAGGGGATACTTCTCGTCGCGCGGAAGCGGCTTGGGGGTCGTGCGTGCAGCCGCGTTCGGCGGCGGGCCGTAATGCAGCCAGTGAAGATCGACGCGCAGCCAGTGTGCGAGCGTCTCGAGCTTGTCCGCAGTGGGGATCGTTCGCCCCGTCAGCCACTTGTGAGCCGTTTGTGGGGAAATCGGGTGTTGGCCGCGATGACGCAAATTGAAATGCAGGGCGAGTTGCGTCCCGCCTAGCACCTTTTCTGGGCTACGCTGCAAAGCGAACTTCAGGCGCTCCGAGAACGCCGCTTTTTCTTCGACGGTTGGCATCGGCAAATTGTGCAATCGAGCCCATACCGAGACGACAACCGGCCGGGCCAGCTTTAGCTTGACTGGGCGCGAATTCAGCTATTTTGGGTCGAATAGTGGGCCACGTTTGCGCTCTCCGTCGTGTCCCGGACCCGCGTGACACGGTTAACGCACCGGCACCCACGACTTTGCGCAATTCACTTCGTCCTAATCCTACGCTATCCCGGTCAAGATAAAACCAAACCATGGTATAGGGCCGTGGCGTCCGGCCGGCGTTCCGGATCGGTCCGGCATCGCCACGCTACAATGCCGGGCATCGCCTCGCGCCTCCTTTCCTTGCTTCCGTTTGACCATGCTGCCTCTCGATTCCGATCCGATCGTCGCCATCGCCACCGCACCCGGACGCGGAGGAATCGGTGTGATACGTGTCTCGTGCGGGCGCGCCGGCGACACCGCCGCCCTGGCGTTGATGAGCGCGGTGTGCGGGCAGACGCTGGCGCCGCGCCACGCGAGCTACGTGCCGTTCCTCGATGCGGGGGGCAATGCGCTCGATCGCGGCATCGCGCTTTATTTTCCGGCGCCGCATTCGTACACGGGCGAACATGTGGTTGAACTGCAAGGCCACGGCGGGCCCGTCGTGCTGCAACTGATGCTGCAACGATGCCTCGACGTAGGGCTCGCGTTCGGTCTTCGGCTGGCCGAACCGGGCGAATTCACACGGCGCGCTTTTTTGAACGACAAGCTGGATCTCGCGCAAGCGGAGGCTGTTGCCGACCTCATCGAGGCGAGCACGGAAGCGGCGGCGCGTTCCGCGGGACGTTCGCTCGAGGGCGCGTTCTCGCGCGACATTCACGCGCTCGTCGACGAAGTGATTGCCTTGCGGATGCTCGTCGAGGCAACGCTCGACTTCCCCGAGGAGGAAATCGACTTTCTCGAAGCCGCCGACGCTCACGGCAAGCTCGCGCACATTCGCGCGCGGCTCGACCACATCCTTGGGGAAGCGCGCCAGGGAGCGCTGCTGCGGGAGGGGTTGTCGGTCGTGCTCGCGGGGCAGCCGAACGTCGGTAAATCGTCGTTGCTCAACGCACTCGCCGGCGCGGAGTTGGCGATCGTGACGCCGATTGCGGGCACGACGCGCGACAAGGTCACGCAGACGATTCAAATCCAAGGCATCCCGCTTCACATGATCGATACGGCGGGGTTGCGCGAAACCGAAGACGAAGTCGAGCGCATCGGCATCGCCCGTACGTGGAGCGAAATCGAGCGCGCGGATGTGGTGTTGCATTTGCTCGATGCGCGCACGGGCATGACCGACGGGGATGTCGTCATCGCCGAGCGATTTCCGTCAGGGGTGCCTGTGGTACGCGTGCTGAACAAGACGGATTTGACCGACGTGGCGGCTACGGTGAATCGGCGGGCAGTGGGAAGTGGCGAGGCCGATGTCTGTGAAATTCGGCTTTCGGCAAAGAAGAGCGAGGGCATCGATTTGCTGCGCGCCGAGCTGCTGCGAATCGCGGGATGGCAGGCCGGCACGGAGAGTGTCTATCTCGCGCGCGAACGCCATTTGATCGCATTGCGGGCGGCGCAGGATCATGTGTCGCTGGCGACGGATCACGCGCGGGAGCGCGCGCAGTCGCTCGATCTGTTCGCCGAAGAATTGCGGCTCGCGCAAGAAGCGTTGAATTCGATTACCGGGGAATTTACCTCGGACGATCTACTGGGCGTGATTTTTAGTCGGTTTTGTATTGGGAAGTGATACTGCGGATTCAATGGCCCAAGCAAGTCCATGAGAGAACACCGAGGAGCGTCAAAGCCTTGAATTTAATGGATTATCGTCCATCTCCGATTTTAGGCGGCCGTTGACATCCGACACTTATTGGTTCACATTATGGTACACATTCAATCAAGAATTCAGGAATGTGTACCATACATATGCCCAAAATCGTTGTTCCACTCACCGATATCCGAATCAAATCGCTCAAGCCGAAAGAGG
>JBQCDS010000711.1:0-11432 GCA_051961035.1 Trinickia sp.
CGACGAAACCGGCGTGGCGAAACGGCGCGACGCGATGTTCGCGGGCGACGTCGTCAACCCGACCGAAGGGCGCGCGGCCCTGCACACCGCATTGCGCGCCAGGCAGGCCGATGCGCCGTTTCACGCACAAGTGGCCGCCGAGCGCGCGAAAATGGCCGATTTCGCCGAGCGCGTGCGCAGCGGCGCTTGGACAGGCTACACGGGCAAGCGCATTCGCCACGTCGTCAATATCGGCATCGGCGGGTCTGACCTCGGCCCGAAGATGGTCGTCCATGCGCTCGATCATCTCGCGCATCCGGAGATCTCGAGCTACTTCGTCTCGAACGTCGATGGCGCCGATCTCGCCCGCGTCCTAGCGCGCATCGATCCGGAGGAAACGCTCGCGATCATCGTCTCCAAGACATTCACGACGCTCGAGACGATGACGAACGCGCGCTCGCTGCGCGATTGGTTCGTGCAAAAGGGTTGCCCGGAAAGCGCGCTCGCCAAGCACTTCGTCGGCGTCTCGGCCAATCCGGCCGAAGTCGTGAAGTTCGGCATCGCGCAGGAAAACGTCTTCGAAATGTGGGACTGGGTAGGCGGGCGCTACTCGCTGTGGTCGGCCGTCGGCTTGTCGATCATGATCGCGGTGGGGCCAGCGAACTTCGACGCGCTGCTGGCCGGCGCGAACGACATGGATCGCCATTTCCGCGAGGCCCCCTTCGAGCGCAATTTGCCGGTGCTGCTCGGCCTCATCGGCATTTGGTATCGCAACTTTTTCGGCCTGCAAAGTTATCTCGTCGCGCCGTATTCCGAGGCGCTGCACTTCTTGCCCTCGTACTTGCAGCAGCTGGAAATGGAAAGCAACGGCAAGCAAGCGCGGCTCGACGGCGCTTATGTCGACTACGCCACCTCGGCCGTGACGTGGGGCGAGCCCGGCACGAACGGCCAGCATGCGTTCTTCCAAATGCTGCACCAGGGCCCGACGATCGTGCCGATCGATTTCATCGCCGTGCTGCGGCCAGAGCATCCGCTCGCCGGCCACCATGCGAAGCTGCTCGCGAACTGCTTCGCGCAAAGCGAAGCGCTGATGCTGGGGCGCACTGAAGACGAAGCGCGCGCGGTTGCCGGTGCGGATAAGCCCGAGCTCGTGCCGCATCTCGTCTTTCCGGGCAACCGGCCGTCGACGACCCTGCTGCTCGATTCGCTCGAGCCGCGCTCGCTCGGTGCGCTGATCGCGCTCTATGAGCACAAGGTGCTCGTGCAAGCGGCCGTTTGGAACATCAATCCATTCGATCAGTGGGGCGTCGAGCTCGGCAAGATCTTAGGCAAGGTGGTTGAGGCGGATCTGACCAGCGCGACGTTCGATGCGCACAAGCACGATTCGTCGACATCGGCCCTGATCGAGCGGGCGCGCAAAGCCGCTAGCGGCGGCTAAGCGTTCGGCGGGCCGTGGGGAACGACGCGGCCCGCCTCGATCGTCACCGTCCGCGCGCAGCGGCGCGCCAGTTCCAGATCGTGCGTGACAAGGATAAGGGTGGCCCCGTGCGCCGCGTTCAACTCGAACATGAGGTCGATGACGGCGTGGCCCGTGGCCGCATCGAGACTGCCCGTCGGCTCGTCGGCGAACAAGATCGCCGGCCGTGTGACGAACGCGCGGGCCAAGGCGACGCGTTGCTGCTCGCCGCCGGAAAGCAGCTTCGGATAGTGCGCTGTGCGTGCGCCCAGGCCCACGCGCTCGAGCAACGCGCGCGCGCGTTTCGTCGCCTCGTGCGCATCGGTGTCGCCTTGCAGTTCGAGCGGCAAGCGGACGTTTTCGAGCGCGGTCAGATGCGGCATCAGTTGAAAGGACTGAAAGACGAAGCCGATCGAGCCGTTTCTGAGCCGCGCGCGCTCGTCTTCCGAGAGCGTCGACAGATCGCGCCCGAGCAAGCGAACCGAACCGGAGGTGGCGTTGTCCAACCCCGCGAGCAAGCCGAGCAGCGTCGACTTGCCCGAACCGGACGCGCCGACGATCGCCACACTCGTGCCGGCCGCTACATCGAATTCGATGTCGTCAAGTATCGTCAGCTCGCCCGTTGCATCCTTGACCCGCTTGCATAAACTGCGCACTTCGATAATGGCACTGGTGTTTTCTGGCATGAACAAGCGTCGCTGGATTTTCGGAACGGCGGCCGCGGCCGCATTGATGGCTTCGGGCGTATTTGCTTTTTCGTCATTCACGGCCACACCCGCGCGCAGCGCGGAAACAACACGGCCTGTCATCGTCGTGCTCGGCGATAGCATCTCCGCCGAATACGGGCTGCCGCGCGACACCGGATGGGTCGCCCTCTTGCGCAAGCGGCTCGCGCAAGAGCGAATCGATTATAGCGTTGCCAACGCGAGTATCAGCGGGGATACCACGAGCGGCGGGCGCGCGCGCATGCCCGAGTTGATGGAGCGGCTCAAGCCTTCGATCGTCATCGTCGAACTGGGGGCGAACGATGCGCTGCGCGGGGTGGCGCTGTCCACGACGCGAGACAACCTGCGCACGATCGTCGAGCAGGCGCAGCAGGGCCATGCCAAGGTGGTGCTCGTCGGCATGTACGTGCCGTCGAACTACGGCAAAGCGTATACGCAGCGCTTTCACGCCATGTACGGCTCGCTCGCGCACGACATGAACACGCGCCTCGTCCCCTTCCTGCTGGCCGGTATCGAAAATCGTCCCGATATGTTCCAGGCCGACCAGATGCATCCGACGCAGCAAGCTCAGCCCATATTGCTCGACAACGTCTGGCCGGTACTGGCTCCGCTGTTGCGCAAGTAAAGACACCCGCCAGGCGAGACGCCCCCGGGCGTTCGCGACCGCGGGCTGAAATAAAAACCGCGCTCTTGGGCGCGGTTTTTATTTGACTACTGTGACTACTGCGATTCGGGCTGCGACTCGGACTGTGACTCGCTCGGCGTGCCGTAAATCTTCACCTTCGAGCGCTGGCGCAGCGACGCGACATACGCTTCGAGTTGCGTTTGCGCATCGACCTGCGCGAGCTCTTGCTGGGCGGACGCGAGATGAGCCGCATCGATCGGTGCGGGCGGCACCACGGCGTTGATCCGATAGATCCCGTAGCCGTCCTTGCCCAAATCGACGCCAACATACGCCGGCAGCTTTTGTTCGTCGGCCTTGAAAATGGCACTGAGCGCTGCCGGCGAGATATCCGATGCACCGGTGCGCGAGACCTTCTCCTGCGCGCCGAAGCCGGCCGTCGATTTGGACTTTTGCAGCTCGGCCAGCTTGGCCTCGCCGTCCTTGCGGGCCAGCTCGGCTGCGTGCTCGGCCACGTACTTCGCGCGCACCGCGTCTTTGATCGACGCGAGCGGCGGTGTCGCGGCCGGTTGGTAGTCGGTCACGTGAGCGGCGATCAGCGTGTTGTTGCCGACGTCGATCGCTTGCGTGTTGTTGTGATTCTTCACCGAATCGCCGGCAAATACCGCCGCGAGGAACTTCGGATTGTTGAGCGGGCTATCGGCCGGCAGCGCCGCGTTCGGCTTGGGCGTGACGGTGGCCGTTTGAATCGTCAGCTTGTACTTGTCAGCGGCCGGCTTCAGGCTCTTTGACTGCTCGTAGACCATGGACGTAAAGCCATCGGTATCGTCGCTGAATGCCTTCGTCGCCTGCTGGGTTTTCAGATCGTTGATGATCGACGCCTTCACTTCATCGAACGGTTTCTTCGCGGCCGGCTTGGCGTCCGTCACTTTGATGATGTGATAACCGAACGACGAATGCACGACGCCGCTTACCTGGTTCGTGTTCAGTGCCATCGCTGCCGCGTCGAACGTTTTTTCGCCCGTCAGCACGCCGTTCGTCGACCAACCCAAATCGCCGCCCTTCGCGGCCGAACCCGGATCTTGCGATTCCTTCTTGGCGATCTGAGCGAACTGATCCGGGTGCGCCTTGACTTCGGCCAGCACGGCTTCGGCCTTGGCCTTCGCCTTGGCGTCGTCCGCCGGGCTAGCCGATTCCGGCGACGCAATCAGGATCTGGCTCACGCGGACCTCGCGCGGCGTTGTGTAGTGTGCGGCGTTTTCGTCGTAATACTGCTTCGCCTGCGCATCGCTCGGCGCGACACCCGTGGCGAGCGTGGCCGGCGAAAGCACGAGATAGTCGATCTTCGCCGTGGCGGGCGTGGCGAACTCGGCGCTGTGGGCCGTGTAATAGCTCGACAGATCGGCGTCGCTCGGCTGCACCTTCGACGCGTAGTCGCTCGCGTGCAGCACGAGCGCTTGCACCGAGCGCTGGGCCTCGGCGAGCTGCGCGATCCGCTGCGCCAGCGACTTCGGCGTGAATGCGCTCGATTCGATGCTTTGCGGGATTTGCTCGATGGCCAAGCCGTAGCGCACGCGCTCGTCGTATTGCTCGGGCGTCATGCCTTGCATGGCGAGCAATTGCTTATAACGATCGATGTCCATCGAACCGTCGGGCTTGCGCAGCGAGGAAATGACCGGATCGGCGAGCAGCGCGCGGCGCACGGCGTCGTCCGATGCCGTCAAATGTTCGCGCTGCGCTTCGTCGGCCATCGCGCGCTGCTGGATCAGGTTATCGAGCAAATCGCGGCGGCGCGCCGGCGTGTCGAGCGCCTTGGCGTCGAACCGTGCGCCTAGGAACTGACGTGCCTGGTCTAGCTGCCGGCGCATAGCATCGTCGAATTCGACGCGGGTAATCTTGTGTCCATTGACGCTCGCGACGTTCGCACTTTCATCGAAAAACCCGCGAAAGCCTTGAATACCGAGGACGCCCAGCCCCGGCACAATGACGAGGACGAGCATGAGCATCATCAGGCGCTGATGGTTGCGAAAGAAATCGAGCATGCGTGACTGGTTCGTTGGACAAAAACGTCCAATAGTACAACAGGTGCGACGCGGTTCGGCAATTTGAACCGAAGAGAAGGCGCCGGCCGTCAATCGGCGGAAAGATCCGTCCACGTTTTTTGATCGGCCTACGGGGTTGCCAGCGCAAGCCGGGCGTCCGCACAATAGATGCAGCGAGCAATCGAAGGCCGCGACGCGGGGCCGGAACGCGCGCCGGCTCTTTGCGATCGGCGTGCTCTTTGAGCGTCGCCGTGGCGCCGCGCACCGCTCGCGACGCGGCCCCCGGCCGGAGGGATCATGTTCTACCACTGGCTAGAATCGCAGCGTGCGCTGATGCGCTCGCTGGATGCATGGGCGGCGCTTGCGAGCGCGCCGTGGGGCGCCGCGCTCCGCCGTGGCGCCGATGATCGCGAAGCGGCGCCGCACCGGGGTGATGGCGGCTTGGCGAGCGTTGCGCTGCCGGGATGCGACTGGATTTACCGATTGCTGCAGGCAACGCCCGAACCCCCGCCGTTCGGCATTGCATCGGTGCGAATCGCGGGGCGCGACGTACCCGTTAGCGAGGCGGTCGTGGATCGAACGCCGTTTTGCGCGTTGCGTCGCTTCGCGCGGGAGTTCGACGCGCCGCCGCCCGAGCCCCGGCCTACGCCACATCGCCGAGCCGCCGCTGCTTCACGGCGCCGCGCCCGGCATGCCGCTTCCCCCACGGACGATGAGCGAGCCCAAGGGCCGGCTTGCATACTGCTTGTCACGCCGCTCGCCGGGCATCATGCGGTGATGCTGCGCGAAACCGTGGAAACGCTGCTCGAAGACGCCGATGTGTATGTCACCGACTGGTCCGACGCGCGCGACGTGCCGCTCGCGCAGGGCCGTTTCGGCCTGAGCGATTATGTGCTCATCGTGGAGCGCTTCGTGCGTGCGCTCGCCGAGCGCGGCGTACACGTGCTCGCCGTCTGCCAGGCCGCCCCGCCGGCGCTCGCGGCATCGGCGCTGGCCGCCGCGTCGGATGGCCGCTTGGCCCCGTTGAGCATGGCGCTGATGGGCGGCCCCATCGATACGCGGCTGCACCCGACGATGATCGATCGCCTTGCGGCGACGCACGACATCGAGTGGTTCCGCCGTAGCCTCATCGACGTCGTGCCGTCATGCTATGCGGGCGCCGGCCGGCGAATCTATCCGGGGTACGTTCAGCACGCCACGATTGTCGCGGCCCATCCGCATCGGCAGATGGTGCTCGAATCGCGACACTGGACGAGCCGCATGTCGGGCGATACGAGCGCGATCGCGGCGAGCCTGCGCGCGCTGAACGAATACTCGGCCGTGCTCGACATGGATGAAGACTACTTCCTCGATACCTTGCGCATCGTGTTTCAGGAGCAACGGCTCGCGCGCGGGACGTGGTGCATCGGCGCACGCAAGGTCGCGCCGAACGTGTTGACGGATACAGCGCTATGTACGGTGGAAGGCGATCGCGACGATATCACCGGGGCCGAGCAGACCCATGCGGCGCATCTTGTTTGCGTTGGCATCCCGGATTCGATGCGCGTGCGGATGACCGTCTCCGATTGCGACCACTACGATTTGTTTACGGGGCCTCGGTGGCGGGATGTGGTGCATCCGGCGTTACAGGAATTTTGGGCGACGAATGAGGCCACGAGCGAGCACGTTCGAAAGTAGTGCAAACCGTTCGCGGCCCGTCGGCGCCCCGCCCCGGTGAGATAGGGCGAATGCGCCGCCCACCACCGCTACTCCGCCGCCACCGTCCGTTGCCGCTGCTCGCCGAGCCCGGCGATACCGAGCCGCATCGTCTGCCCCGCTTTCAAATACACGGGCGTCGGTTTGATGCCGAGCCCCACGCCGGGCGGCGTGCCGGTGGAAATCACATCGCCGGGCTGCAAGCTCATGCAGCGGCTGAGATACGCGACAAGCTCGGCCACGCTGAACACCATCGTCCGCGTATTGCCGTTCTGATAGCGATGGCCGTCCACCTCGAGCCACAAATCCAACCGCTGCGGATCGGGCACCTCGTCGCGTGTCACCAGCCAGGGCCCGATCGGCCCGAACGTATCGAAGCCCTTACCCTTGTCCCACTGCCCGCCACGCTCGATTTGCCATTCGCGCTCGGAGACGTCGTTGACGACGCAATAGCCCGCCACGTAATCGAGCGCATCGGCTGCTTCCACGTTCTTGCAGGCTTTACCGATGACTACGCCCAATTCGACTTCCCAGTCCGTCTTCGTCGAGCCGCGCGGAATCTCGACATCGTCGTTCGGACCGACGATCGCACTCGTCCATTTGTTGAACACGACAGGTTCGGTCGGCACGGGCAAGTTCGATTCGGCCGCGTGATCGGCATAGTTGAGCCCGATGCAGACCATCTTGCCCACGCGTCCGACGCATGCGCCGATGCGCACATCGTCGGCCACCTTGGGCAATGTCGACGTATCGAGCGCGCGCAGACGCGCAAGGCCCGCCTCGCCCAGCACGTCGCCCGCGATGTCGTCGACGACCGACGAGAGATCGCGCATCACGCCGTCGGCATCGACGAGCCCCGGTTTTTCCTGGCCCTTGGGGCCGTATCGAAGAAGTTTCATTGCTATCTATTGTCTGATTTCGAAGAAACGAAGAAACGAGAAGAGGAACGAAGCCAACTAATCTAACCCATCGCGCCGCACTTCGGCACGCCCAGTCCTCAATTCGACCAACCGCCGTCGATCAAATGAATCTGCCCGGTCGTGAATGCGGCTTCGTCCGACGCAAGGTAAGCGGCCAGCGCCGCGATTTCCTCGGGCCGGCCGATGCGCCCCATCGGCTGGCGCGCCACGAACGCGGCCTCGACCTCGGCCACGGACTTGCCCTGCGCCTGCGCCTGCTCGGCAATACGCGCGGCGAGCGAGGGCGACGCGACGGTGCCCGGGCAGATCGCATTACAACGAATCCCGCGTGTCACGAAATCGGCCGCCACGGACTTCGTGAGCCCGATCACGGCGGCCTTCGTCGTGCCGTAGACGAAGCGGTTCGGCACCCCTTTGACGCTTGAAGCCGCCGACGCCAAATTCACGATCGAGCCGCTAGCGCGCTCGAGCATGGCGGGAAGCACGTGCCGTATTGTGCGATACATCGATTTGACGTTCAGATCGAACGCGAAATCCCAATCGTCCTCCGTGCAGTCCAACACCGAACCCGCATGCACGAACCCCGCGCAATTGAGCAGCACATCGATCGGGCCGATCGATTCGGTCAGCGCGGCGATCGCGGCGCCGTCGCGCACGTCGAGCAAGCGCGATTCGAACGGCGCATCGGCCAGCAAATCGAGGCGAATGTCGGTGGCGATCACACGTGCGCCCTCTTGCGCGAAGCGTTCGGCGCAAGCGCGGCCGATGCCTTGGGCGGCAGCCGTGACGAGCGCGGTTTTGCCGGCTAGGCGCGCGACGAGCGGGTCGGAAACATTCATGCCGTTGGCGGTCATCTTGGGTAGGGCTCCGAGGGTGGAAGACATTTAAAGACCGTAGCAGTCGCGTGCCGTGCCGCCGAACAGCGCGGCGCGCTCGTGCGCCTTCAAGCGCTCCGCAAAACGCATCGCGCAGGCGTGCCAGGCGAGGTAGCCGCCGTTCATGTCGACGACGGGCCAATCGCTGCCCCACATCATGCGCGCCGCACCGAAATGCTCGACGAGATAAGCGAGGTAAGGTTCGAGCATCGCATCCGTGCAAGGCGTCGCGGCTTCCGTCACGAGGCCGGACATTTTGCAGAACACGTTGGGCAACGCCGCGAGCTCGGCCATGCGCTCGGCCCACGACTGCCAGCCGGCGGCGCCGTCGGCGATCGGTGGCTTCGCCCCGTGATCGACGACGATCCGCAAGCGCCTATGACGGAGCGCGAACGGCGTGAGATACGGAAGATGACGCGACAAAACCAAGGCGTCGAAGACCAAGCCGTGCTGGATCAATGCCGCCACCGCCGGATCGAGTTCCGGTTTTGCGATCCAGCCGTCGTCGGGCAAATCCTGGAGCATCGGCCGCACGCCCTTGAACTTCGGCTCGCGCGCAAGTTCGGCGATCAACGCCGGTGCATCGGGCGCGTCGAGCGGCACCCAACCGACGACGCCCGCGATCGCCGGCTCATCGCGCGCAAGATCGAGCAAGTAGCGCGTTTCGGCCAGCGTCGGTGCCGCTTGAACGACGATGCTGCGCGAGATGCCGGCCGCGCGCGCGAGCGGCCGCAGATCGTCTAGCGAGAAGTCGCGATAGAGCGGCGCGAGCATCGGCGTGAGCCAGTCGTAATCCCCGCGCGCAAGCCGCCAGAAGTGCTGATGTGCGTCGATCGTATCCATCGGGGGCCGGTCTGCGTCGATTGTCCGTGTTAATCGGAGGTCATGCGTCGGGCGTGGGCGAGCGCGCATCCAACAGGCCCTGCGCCCGCAAAGCGTCCCACAGTGCGTGTGGAATCCCGGCGGTGAAGGACGCGACGTTCTGCGCAAGCTCGGTCGCGCTACTTGCACCCGTCAACACACTGGCAACAGCGGGATGCGCGTACGGAAACCGCAGCGCGGCGCTGGGCAGCGCCACGCCGTGCGCGTCGCAGACAGCCTCGATCCGCTCCACGCGTTCGATGACGTGTGCTGGCGCGCTGCCGTAGTCGAACTTGAGCGCGCTGGATTGAGCGCTCGGCGCTTCGCGCAGGTGGCGCACGCCGCGCGCGAGAATCCCGGAATTGAACGCCCCGCCGACGAAAAGCGACACGCCGCGACGCTCGCACTCGGGCAGCAAGCCATCGAGCGTATGCTGCTCGAGCAGCGTGTATCGGCCCGCCAACAGCGTGCAATCGATTTGAAATTCACGCATGGCGTCGAGTACGGCGGCTTCCTCGTTCACGCCCAGCCCCACGGCCCGCACGGCGCCTGACGCACGCAACGCGTCGAGCGCCTTGAACCCCCCCGCGCTCAACTGACGCCAGTAATGCGCGCTACGCTCGCCATGCGTGAGCGCGCCGATGTCGTGCACGAGCAAGATATCGATGCGGGCGACGCCGAGCCGCTGCAAGCTATCGTCGAAGGAGCGCAGAATGCCGTCGTACGTGTAATCGTAGACGGGCTTGAACGGCAATGGATGCGCCCACCCGTCGCGCGGTGCGCGCGCTCGGTCGCCCCGATCGGGCTGCATGATGCGGCCGGCTTTCGTCGAGAGCACATAGGCATCGCGCTCGCGCTCACGCAGTGCCGCGCCCAGAAGGTGTTCGCTTTTCGTATAGCCGTAGTAAGGCGCCGTGTCGAACAGCCGCACGCCGGCATCCCAAGCGGCGTCGATCGTCGCGCGAGCATCGGCTTCGCTCACGTCGCGATACAAGCCCCCAAGGCCCGCGCAGCCAAGGCCGAGCGCGGTGACTTCGAGCGCGGTACGGCCGACGCGGCGCCGCAAGCCGACATCGAATGCCAGGGCGGCGCTCATGCGTTCACCCGCGCGGGTGCAGCCGGGACGAGCGGCAGGCACCCCGGGCCGATCGGCTCGAACGCTTTGTAGGTCAAGATGAATTCCTGGTGACCGAGCATTTCCGATTTCGACCGTACGCCGCGCCCCACGGACAGCGTGAGATCGAAGATTTCGCGGCCCACTTCTTCGAGCGAACCGCGCCCTTCCAAGATTCGTCCGGCATCGACATCCATGTCGCCCGCCAAATTACGATAAGTGGCCGGGTTCGCGCAAACCTTGATCACAGGCGAGACCGCCGATCCGACGACCGAGCCGCGCCCGGTCGTAAACAAAATGACGTGGCAGCCACAGGCGATCAACTCGCCGATCTCCGCGTTGTCGCTGATGTTCGGAAAGCCGAAGCGCGGCTCGCCATCGGGCACGACGTCGAGCAGATAAAGGCCGCCGGTGGGCGGGATGTCGCCGGGCTTGACGATCCCGACGATCGGCGAGGCGCCGCTTTTCGCGTAGGCGCCGAGCGACTTTTCCTCTTGCGTCGTGAGGCCGCCGTCCGCATTGCCGACGGCGAAGCTGCCGTGCCCCATGATCGTGTAATAGCGCGCCGCCTTCTGGACGCAGGCCACGATCGCATCGCCCAGTTCCGGACGAGCGGCACGCGATTTCATGTGGTATTCGCAGCCGACCAGCTCGCCCGTTTCCTCGAACACGCACGCCGCGCCGCGCTCAATCATCGCATCGAAGGCATGCCCCACGGCCGGATTCGCCGTGATGCCGCTCGTGCTGTCCGACCCGCCGCAAACGGTGCCGACGATCAATTCGTCGAGCCGCATCGGCACGGGACGCATGGCGGCGAGCGTCGCGCGGGCGTGCCTGACCCATTCGACGCCGCGCGCGATCGTGCTGCGCGTGCCGCCCTTCTCTTGAATCGTCAGCACTTCGACGGGCCGCCCGCTTTCGCGCACGACGTCGGCCAGATGGTGCTTGTTCATGCTCTCGCAGCCGAGCGAAACGAACAGCACCGCGCCGACATTCGGATGCGTCGCGATGCGCGCCAGCATCTTTTGCGCGTAGGCATTCGGATAGCAGCCGGGAAAACCGATCAAATGCACTTCGGGCGCGGCGTCGTGCGCGTTGATCGCATCGAAGCCGAGATCGGATGAGGATGAGGATGCCGGCGCG
>JBQCDS010000712.1:0-4659 GCA_051961035.1 Trinickia sp.
CGTGTCGTCGGGTAGGATGGGGACGCTCGTTTGCCCGACGATCGCACCGGCGTCGGGCTTGATCGACATTTCATGCAGCGTCGCGCCTGTCTCGGTCTCGCCGTGCAGCACGGCCCAATTCGTCGGCACTCGGCCGCGATACTTGGGCAGCAGCGAGCCGTGCATGTTGTAGGCGCCACGCGGCGCGAGCGCGAGCAAATCCGCCGGCAGCATGTGGCGGTAGTAGAACGAAAAGAGGAAGTCGGGACGGGCTCTCGCGATGGCCTCGCGCACCTCGGCGCCGGCAGGATCGAGCGGCATGATGGTTTCGATGCCGTGTTCGGCCGCGACTTGCGCGACGCTGTCGAACCAAATGCGCTCGGCCGGGTTGTCCGCATGCGTCACGACGAGCGCAACGTCGACGCCGCGCGCGAGCAGCACGCGCAGGCAGCGCACGCCCACGTTGTGATAAGCGAAAACGACGGCGCGTGGCTTCATCGATTTCGATCCTCCGAGTGGACGCGCGGCAATGCACCGATGCCGCCGAGGACGGCGGGCGCGGACGCGACGGGCGCCGCATCCCCGTGTCGCGCTTCAAGCACCGTTTGCACGAGGTAGCGCGGCCGGGCGCGCACCTGCTGATAGATTCGGCCGATGTACTCGCCGAGCAGCCCGAGCGCGAAGATGATCACGCCCAGCAAGAAGAACGTGATGGCGAACAGCGTGAACACGCCTTGGACTTCGGCGCCGATCACGAAGCGCCGGATCACGAGCAGCAAGAACAGGCCCGCCGAGCCCATCGACAAGATCACGCCGATGAACGAGAGCCATTGCAGCGGTACGACGGAAAAGCCCGTGACGAGATCGAAATTCAGGCGGATCAGGCTATACAGCGAATACTTCGACTCACCCGCGAAGCGCTCCTCGTGCGCGACCTCGACCTCGACCGGATTCTGCGCGAACGTGTAGGCGAGGGCGGGGATGAACGTGTTCACTTCGCCGCAGCGGTTGATCGTATCGATGATTTCGCGGCTATAGGCGCGCAGCATGCAGCCTTGATCGGTCATCTTGATGTGCGTGATCCGCTCGCGCAGGCGGTTCATCGCGCGCGACGCCTTGCGCCGCCATAGCGTGTCCTGGCGCTGCTTGCGGATCGAGCCGACATAGTCGTAGCCCTCGCGCATCTTCGCGACGAGCTTGCCGATTTCCTCGGGCGGGTTTTGCAAATCGGCGTCGAGCGTGAGAACGATCTGGCCGCGCGATTCCTCGAAGCCGGCGAGGATCGCCATGTGCTGCCCGTAGTTGCCGTTGAGCAGTACGACGCGCGTGGTGTCGGGGCGCGCGCGGAACTGCTCGGCCAGCAGCGCGGCCGATTTGTCGCGGCTGCCGTCGTTGATGAAAATGACCTCGTAGGTCGTGCCGAGCGCATCGAGTGCCGGATAGAGGCGCGCGTACAGCGCGTGCAGCCCCGCCTCTTCGTTGTAGACGGGGATGATGATGGAGACTTCCGGCTGCGCCGATCGGTGTTCCGTATAAGTCATGTCCGCTTATTTCCCAAATTGTTCGCAGATCTCGTTGACGGCGCCGCACACGCGCGCCACATCACGCTCGGTCATTAGCGTGAACAGGGGTAGCGTCACCGTCGTCGCGCCGAAGCGCTCGGCATGCTGGAACATGCCGGGCGCGAAACCGCGCGCGCGATAAAGCGTGAACAGGTGAATCGCCGGGTAATGCACGCCCGAACCGATCCGGTAATCGTCATGCAGCTTGCTCATGAACGTTGCACGGTCGATTGTGAGGCGCTCCACGGGCAGCGTGATCTGGAACATATGCCAGTTCCCGTTCTCGAACTCGGCCATCGGCAGGCCCACGCCTAGTGCGAGCGCCGCACCGCCTTCGAACCCCGCGAAGTAGGCCCGAGCGAGCTTCTTGCGCTGGGCCAGGAAGCGTTCGATGTGCGCAAGCTGGCCCAGGCCGACGCGCGCTGCCACGTCGGTGAGATTGTACTTGCCGCCGAGCACGTCGCAGTCCATGCCGTCGTAGCCCTTACGCGTGACGCCTTGAAGCCGGTATTTGCGTGCCAGCTCGGCTTCGTCTTCGTTGTTCAGCACGAGCGCGCCGCCTTCAATCGACGTGAGGTTCTTGTTCGCATGGAAGCTGAACGAGACGATGTCGCCCAGCTTGCCGATGCGCTCACCGCGCCAGGTCGAGCCGAACGCTTGCGCGGCGTCTTCGATGACGCGCAGCTTATAGGCCCGGGCAATCTCGTAGAGCCGATCCATGTCGACGGGCAACCCCGCGAGAAAAACCGGGAGGATGGCCTTCGTGCGCGGGGTGATCGCTTTTTCGAGCAGGTTCAGATCGATGTTGCGCGTGGTGGGGTCGATATCGACGAAAACCGGCGTCGCGCCCACCTCGAGGATGACGTTGGCCGTCGCCACCCACGACGCGGGCGTCGTGATCACTTCGTCGCCCGGCCCCACGCCGGCGATGCGCAGTCCGATCTCGAGCGTCGCCGTGCCCGAATTGAATGTCCGCACAGGGCGGCCGCCGCAGAACGTCGAAAGCTGCTGCTCGAATGCTTGATTTTGCGGCCCCGTCGTGATCCAGCCCGAGCGCAACACCTCGGCCACGCCGGCGATCGTCTCGTCGTCGATTTCGGGGCGCACGAAGGGCAGGAAAGAAGAGGTGTCTTGGGTCATGGCGTTGCCTCGAGTACTCAACTAACTATTAGGGTTATAGCGGCGCTCGTGGCGCCGAGGCTTGTATTTCGATGCATCTTGGGCCGACTGGCAAAGTGGCCGGCGCGTTCAACTGCGTGCCAATACGAGCACGCCGAGCAAAATGATGCCGATGCCGATGAGCCGTTGCAGGCTCAGCGCTTCTCCGAACAGGTACCAGGCGGCGAACGCGTTGACCACGTAACCGAGCGAGAGCATCGGGTAGGCGATCGATACATCGACGCGCGATAGGCCGACGATCCAGACGACGACACTGATGACATAGCAGCTAAGGCCGCCGATGATCGGCAGCTGCGTGGCGAGCTTCACGCCGATCGGCAAAATGTTCGCACGGGTGAATTCGAAGTGCCCGACGGCGTTCACGCCCGCCTTGAGCAACAATTGCGCGCAAGCATTCAGGGCAACGCCAAACAGAATACAAAAAAGAGAAATCGGATTCATCGAGTAGAAAAGAATGTGCCGGCGTCAAATGGCGGTCAGGGTTTTTCGACGACGACGCGTCGGGTATCGCGCGCAATCACGCGCATCGGCACGTGCTGCGCGGCCAACTCGGCGTAAGTGTCGGGCGCCATCAGGGCGAGCGCATGCGTATCGGCCCTCCAGCGCGCGATCCATTCGGGAATGGTCGGCACCCATTTGGACGGTTCTTGCGTTACGCCGAAACGCAGTTCATCGGGGCTCGCGACGATGATCGTCGTGTGGCCGACGTAAAACGGAAGCGTATGGTCGAGCATGCCTACCGCATAGAACGGGGTATCGGCCGGCAGCCGCGCGAGCTCGGCCTTGACGGCGGGGGCGAGCAGCGCGCCCGAGCTGTAGCGTCCGAACACTTCATGTCCCAAGCCGGCAATCGTGCAGAGCATGACCCAAGCGGCGCCGAAAACGACGGCAGAAGGCAGCACGCCGTGCTTGGCGCGGCGCAGCAGCACCAGTGCGCCGAGCGTAAGCGCGAAGGCGACGCCGATCGCGGCGAACACCCAAACGCGGAATTCGCGATACAGCACATTCGGCGTGCGCTCGCTGCCGAAGCGGGCGATGAATATGGCGCCGATCGCGGCGATGATCAAAAACGCGGCATAACCGATCAGATGGCGGCGCCACGCCTGACGCGACACATGCGGCAAGTACGCGCCGACGACGATCGCGAGCGCCGGTGCGATCGGCAGCACGTACGAGACGAGCTTCGAGTGCGACGCGCTGAAAAACAGAAAAATGAACGCGGACCAGATCACGAGCAGCTTGCCCGGAGCGAATCCGTTCAACTGACGCGGTTGCGCGAGGGCGTGACGGATGCTTTGCCAACCGAGCGACAGCCAGGGCAAAAAGCCCACGAGCACGACCCAAACAAAGTAATAGACGGGGCCGGGCCGGTTTTGAGCGGGCGTGAGATAACGATCGAACTGTTGAACGATAAAGAAAAAGTTGAAGAATTCCGGGTTGCGCTGTTGGACGAGCACGAACCATGGCGTCGCGACGGCGAAAAAGACGACGAGGCCGCTTGGCAGATAGAGCCGCTTCCACAGCGCCCAGTCGCGCTCGATCAACGTGTAGAGCACGAGCACGGCGCCCGGCAGGAGGATGCCGATGAGCCCCTTCGACAGCACGGCGAGCGCCATCGCGGCCCAGCACAGCCACATCCAGCGGCGCGCTTCGCGAGATCCGATATCGACACGCTGCGCCAGCAGCATCGCGCACAGCGTGACCTCCATCCAGAACGACAACCCCATGTCGAGCGTGTTGAAGTGCCCCATCAACTGCCAATAGGGTGCGCTGGCGAGCACGAGCGCGGCGGCGAAGCCGGCTGCCGGGTTGACGAGGCGAGCCGCCGTATAGCCTGCGACGAGCACCCCCGCGAAGCCCGTGAGCGCGGTGTAGAGCCGCGCCTGCCATTCGCCGATGCCGAACCAGGCGAAGGTCAGCGCGTTCATCCACGTTTGCA
>JBQCDS010000713.1:0-5705 GCA_051961035.1 Trinickia sp.
TCGTGGGTGACGAACCCGGCGTCGTTCTGAGGCATATCCAGCCAGCCTGGTTGCGCCAAGCTCTCGCGGATATCGCGCAAGCCGCACTTCCAGTGCAGGTTCTTCGTCGACAGACCGAATTGATAATCCTTGAAATTACCGTCGAACTCCTTGTCGCGATAGATGAGCTGGAACACGTTATAGCGGTGCGACGACGACAATTCCTCGGCCAATTTGCACCATGGATCGTCCCGATGCTCGGGCGCGACGCGTGTCAGCACCTCGCGCAGCACATGCCGAAAGCGTTGCGAGTGCTGCATCATGTCGGTCACCATGCGGGTACGGCTCGAGTACTGGATATCCTTCATGCGCCCTTGCACGTCGGTCAGGTTCGTCGGCACGGGCCCCCTTGCGCTCCATAGGTCGACTTGAAACGCAAGCGTGTCGCGACGCGGCGAGGCCTGAATGACTTCGGATAACGGCGTATTGGACATGAGCCCGCCGTCCCAGTAATACTCGCCGTCGATCTCCGTGGCGGCGAATCCGGGCGGCAGCGAGCCGGATGCCATGAAATGCTCGGCGCGCAGCTTCGTATGCTGGTTGTCGAAATAGGCGAAGTTGCCGGTGCCGACATTGACCGCCGCCACCGAGACGCGTGTCTCGCCCGAATTGATTCGGTCGAAATCGCATAAGCGCTCGAGCGTCGACTTCAACGGCCCAGTGTCATACCAACTCGCGGTGGCCGGCGTGCTCGATGTAAAGGGCAGCGGCGGCGGCATGCGCGGCACGAAGAAACCTTTTTGCCCGTCGACGATCGCGCTCAGCGCCTGCATCGCCGTAAACGCGGTGCGAACGGGTGCGGAGGAATCGAAAAACGCATGTTCGACCGCCGGCGGCAACGGAAGACCGTAAGCAGGCTGGCAAACGGTGTCCCAGAATGTTTTCAGCTTTGCAACGCGATGCTCGGGCGCATTGCCGGCAATGAGCGCGGTATTGATCGCGCCGATCGAAATCCCCGCGATCCAGTTCGGCACGATGCCGGCTTCGTGCAGGCCTTCATAGACGCCGGCCTGATAAGCGCCGAGCGCGCCGCCGCCTTGCAACACGAGCGCCACCGTTTGATAGGGAGGCAAGGGGCTCTTCGGCATCGCGCCCGCCGTTTCACCCGCCGCGTGTAGCCCGCCGGTATCCGATGATGTCGCGCCCGCGCGAACACGCCGAGCCTTGCTCTCCCCCATGCTGCCTCCTTATTTCATGCACCAGCCGTGCGAGACGATGAACGATTGCCCCGTCAGCGCCGCACTCGGGAACGCGCAGAGGAACAGTACGGTTTGCGCCACGTCTTCGACCGTCGTGAATATGCCGTCGACCGTCTGACCGAGCATGACACGCTTGATCACGTCTTCCTCCGAGATGCCGAGCTCCTTCGCCTGCTCCGGGATCTGCTTATCGACGAGCGGCGTGCGCACGAAACCGGGACACACGACGTGCGAGCGCACGTTATGAGCCGCCCCCTCCTTCGCCAACACACGTGCCAGGCCGAGCAATGCGTGCTTCGCCGCGACGTACGCCGACTTCAACGGCGAAGCCTCGTGCGAATGCACGGAACCCATGTAGATGACCACGCCGCCGCGATCGCCTTTGTACATATGCTTGAGCGCAGCCTTCGTCGTGAGAAACGCCCCGTCGACATGGATGGCCTGCATTTTCTTCCAATCGGAGAAGCTGTATTGCTCGATTGGGTTGACGATCTGAATCCCGGCATTCGACACGAGGATATCGACCGAGCCGAACTGGGCCGCCACTTCGTCGACGCCGCGGTTGACGGCGTCTTCATTGGTGACATCCATTGCGATGCCGATCGCCTTGCCGCCCGCGGCGCGAATTTCCTCGGCAACAGCTTGTGCGCCGGCCAAGTTCAGATCGGCAATCGCCACGGCCGCGCCTTGTGCCGCGAGCGTACGCGCGATTTCCTTGCCGATCCCGCTTGCCGCGCCCGTCACGACCGCGGCCTTCCCGTTCAGACTCGTATTCAACGACGACATTCGTCACCTCTCAAGCATGCGTGGACAATGACACCATGGTGGACGGCGCGTGGCAAGCTGTCAGAACGTCATATGCCGTTCGGCCGAATATCGCGCCGCCACCGACTTCGCTATTGTGCCCCAACGGCCGGCCCGAGCGCGACCGATCGCAAATCGGATTAAGCTCTCGTTCATCAAGGCGGTGCTTTTAAATTGTGAGGAGGCATGCATGAATTATCGGCGACTCGGACGTTCGGGCCTGCAAGTGAGCGAGCTATCGCTAGGCTCTTGGGTGACCTACGGCAACCAAGTGGATCGTGGCGCCGCACGCGAATCGCTCGCCGCGGCGCGTGATGCCGGCGTGAATTTCTTTGACAACGCGGAAGTCTATGCGGGCGGCAAGGCCGAGGAAATCATGGGCCAAGCGCTGAAGGAACTCGCCTGGCCACGCGTGAGCTATGTCATTTCCACGAAGTTCTATTGGGGCTTGCGCGAAGCGCCCAATCAGTACCACACGCTCAATCGCAAGTATCTGCACAACGCCATCGACGGTTCACTCGCCCGCTTGCAGCTCGATTACGTCGATCTGGTGTTTTGCCATCGTGCCGATCCGAATACGCCGATCGAAGAAACCGTGTGGGCGATGAGCGACATGATTGCCCGAGGCAAGGCGCTCTATTGGGGCACGTCGGAATGGAGCGCCGACGAGATCCGCGCCGCGTACGAGATCGCGGAACGGCATCATCTGCACAAGCCCGTCATGGAGCAGCCGCAGTACAACCTCTTTTGCCGCAAGCGCGTCGAACAGGAATACAAGCGGCTTTATGAAGACATCGGGCTCGGCTTGACGACATGGAGCCCACTCGCATCCGGCCTGCTCACGGGTAAATATCGCAGCGGCGTGCCGAGCGGCAGCCGGGCCCAGTTGCAAGGCTACGATTGGCTGCGTACGCACCTGACCGATGTCGAAAAAAACGAACGGGTGGCGAAGCTCGAAACGGTCGCGCAGGAGCTAGGCTGCACCATCGGCCAGTTGGCGATCGCCTGGGTGCTCAAGAACGAACATGTCAGCACGGTCATCACGGGCGCGTCGCGCGTCGAGCAGATCGCGGAAAACATGAAGGCAACGGAAGTGGCTGGACGGATGACAGCCGAGATCCAGCAAAGAATCGAGGAGATCGTCGGCGAAGTGAAGTAACGAATCGAGCGGGCGCAACGTACGGCATCGATCGCACGCTGTCGTACCGTACAATACGCGCCCGTTCCCCCGTTCGCGCAAGAGGCTCCGACGGATCGGTTCACGCCGCCGGCGCCTTGGCGATGCGGCGCAACGCCGCCGAACCGAAGCCTCGAATCGTTCCTCGTCCGTATGCTGAGCTACCGCCACGCCTTTCACGCCGGCAATCATGCCGATGTCCTGAAGCACGCTATCGTCGTGCAATTGCTGCGCTACTTGGGCCAGAAGGACAAGGCCTACTGGTACATCGATACGCATGCCGGCGCGGGCGTGTATTCGCTGGCCGAAGGCTATGCAACCAAGACGGCCGAATTCGAAACGGGCATCGCGAAACTCTGGATGCGCAAGGATCTGCCGGCCGCGCTGGGAGATTATGTCGCTCAGGTGGGCGCGTTGAATCCTGATGGACAACTGCGCTACTACCCCGGCTCGCCGTATCTGGCCTGGCGCCTCATGCGGGAGCAGGACCGAATGCGGCTGTTCGAACTGCACAGCACCGAGATCGACGTGCTGCGCCATAACTTCCGGGATGCCGGGCGCCGGGCGATGCTTTATGCGGGCGACGGCTTCGACGGTATCAAAACGCTGCTGCCCCCGCCGCCGCGGCGCGCGCTGGTGCTCGTCGATCCCTCGTTCGAGGATAAGCGCGACTACGCTCGCACGATCACCTGCCTCGAGGAAAGCCTCAAGCGGTTTGCTACCGGCACCTATGCTATCTGGTACCCGCAGGTCACGCGCGCCGAATCGCAGCGCTTTCCCGAACAACTGAAGGCGTTGCAGCAGACCAATTGGCTGCACGCCACGCTAACGGTAAGCCGGCCGCCGCAGGATGGCTTCGGGCTGTACGGTAGCGGGATGTTCATTCTGAACCCTCCGTACACGCTTGCCGCCGCGCTGAAGGACACCCTGCCCTACCTCGTCAAGGCACTGGGGCAGGACGAGACGGCGCAATTCAAGCTGGAGTCGCGCATCGCTTGAGCGCGGCTGCGCCGGCATCGCGGAAAGCGCCGATACGGGGCGACGCAAGAAGGCGGGGCCACCCAAATACGAGAAGGTGCGAGAAGAAGCTAGAAGGCGGCGAGAGGGCGGCAAGAGCGAGGCAAGAGCGCGAAGACGCGCCAAAGGAGGCGGCGAGCACGCCCCGTACCGCTAGGTGCGTTGCCGGTTGCTGCGGGCGCATGGCCCAACCGGCATTACCACCGCTTTCCGTGCGGCTTTCGATAGTGCGATCCGGGGGGCGGTGTGTCGCCGCCGGCGCCGGGCAGCGCGATATACGGCTCGACGACGATCGGGGGCTCTCCGCTCCCCGCGCCCGGCTGTCCGAGCGTAGGCAATTGCTGTGCGGGCACCATCGGCTCGCGCGATAACGGCGCGTTGCTCAGCACCACGCCGCTTTGGCCATCGTGGATACCCGTCTGCGTATCGAGGACGATGCCGCTTTGGCCGTCATGGATGCCCGTTTGCGTACCGAGTTCCAACGGCTGGCCGTCGGCCATGGCGTGCGATGCGACGCCGCCAAGGACGAGATAGGCTGTCGCGCGCACGATGCTGCGCAAGCGGGACGAAACGTGAGAGCCCATGGGAACGATCCGTGAAAGTGCGCGACGGCGCAGGAAGAACCATCACACCTTAGCGCGGCGGCAACGTTCGCGCTAGTCGCGCCCGTGCCGATCTGCCGCGGCATCGCGATGGGCGTCGCGTGCGCGCCAGATAAAACAAAGCCTCGCCAAAATAGCGAGGCTGGCAACGGTCACTTCATCGCGCGTGCGCGCAGCGGCCCGAACCGGCGCTGCCTTCACTACGCCAAGCTCAGATCGAGTAGCCGTGCGCTTCGAGCGAGCGCAGGCGGCGCTCCAAATCGACGATGTCCGACGACGATGCGAGATACGCTTCGCGGCGGTTACGTTCGGCCGTTTCTAACCAGGTGCTGAGCTTTTCAATGACGTATGCAAACATGATGTTTCTCCAAGGGCCGGGTCTTGTCCCGAGCGGATCGCGCATCAGGGATTTCCCGTAAAAGGGTTAACCCGAATTCTAGAGATCTTCGGCAGGAATTGCGAGTGAAATGCTCGAATGAGGTGCATTCCAATTTGGAATGGCGCAGCAGCGTGGCTGTGAGAGGCAAATGCACCCTATGAGTGCGTTGCGCTGGGCAGCCTGCTAACCGCGGCGGCCAGAGGGTTCAACAGCCTGTTGGCATTCGCCGGCGCTCGCCAGCTCGTCAAGGATTGGACAATCAGGGCGCTCGTCGCCGTGGCAGTGATCGGCCAGGTGATTCAGCGTGTTGCGCATTTCCGACAGTTCGGCGATGCGCCGGTCGAGTTCGGCGACATGTTGCAGGGCGATCGCCTTGACCTCGGCACTGGCTCGCGAACGGTCCTGCCAGAGCGTCAATAGCTGTCGGATATCGTCCAACGAAAAGCCGAGATGCCGCGCTTGGCGAATGAAGCGCAGCGTATGAACTT
>JBQCDS010000714.1:0-3379 GCA_051961035.1 Trinickia sp.
GAGGTTCCGGTCCACCTGTTGGACGAGGTATTGCCATGGCTGATGCAGCATCGTGTGCTGAGCGACGACGAAGTTCGCCGCGATTTGCGGCGATGGGTTCCGAATATCAACCGGCCGTCACCCCTGCGTTGCAAACGGTGCAGCGATCAGGAACTCCGAGCAGCGAGCGTGCAGCAAGCTAGGTGTGAGACGCGTATGGAGGCGGTGGTTTTTCATCGGCGCGTGCGCCGTTAGCGGCGCCGCGAGTGTCTTATGACAAGCCACCTAGGCGCCTTAAACCGCACGATACGCACATAAAGCCAGACATAAGTCGCCGCGAACACAACCACGAACACGAACAGATGCACCGTGTGCTGCCAAAAGAGCGTGGCCGGAATCACGCCAATCAAGGAAAGCAGCCACAGGTAAGGCGACGTCATCGAGTTCCGCTGCGTCAACTCATGCGCTGTCTTCGCCCCCACCGCCCACCGCATGAGCCGCTTATAGACAAGCATATGCAAGTGCACGCCATCGGGCATGCCGGGCGACATCCCGCGCACGAACGTCTTCCGATAAATCGAAAAGCACGTTTCGAAGATCGGATAGACGAAGAGCAGCACCGGATACCAAGCGGACACTTCCCGATGCCGCATCACGAGCGAGATTGCGAGCTCCGCCAGCATGAAGCCGATGAAATACGCGCCGCCGTCGCCGAGAAAAATCAAGCCGGCCGGAAAATTCCAAATGAAAAACCCCAGCACGGCGCCCATCATGATCAGCGAGGCCGATAGCACGATCGGATCGCCGAGCCGGAATGCCACATACGCCAGCGATGCGAACATCATCAGCGCGACCATGGATGCGAGGCCGTTGAAGCCGTCGATGATGTTCACGGCATTGGCGAGCGCGGCCACGGCCAACACGGTCACGACGAACGAAACGGCTGCGTACGAGAGCAGAAAATCGAGCGGCGGGACGCTGATGCGAATAACGGCTACGTGCAGCGTGAAATAGGTGATCGCGGCCGCCGCCATGGTGGCGATCAACCGTGCCGACGGCGAGACGCGTTTCGTGAGATCTTCGATGAGCCCGGACGCGAAGGCCGGCAACCCGCAGGCCACGAGCAACAAAATGCCATACGCGACGGCGGGGTAAGGGCCCATCAATTGCAGCGTGGCACCCACGAGGCCAATCAGAATGCCGACCCCACCGATACGCGGCACCGGCCGCACGTGGAATTTTTGAACGCCTGCCAGATCGCTGTCGATGGCAAACTTGCCGTGCACATGCGCATAGCGCACGACGAGCAGCGTCACAAAGAGCGAGATGAGAAAGCCGAGGGCGAAACTAAGCATGGTCGTGGCAGGTGGGCGAACCGGCGAATTATAGCGGTTGCCCTTGTGCTAGGCGCACTCGCAGCCGGCCGGATGTTGTAGACGCCGCCGGCATGCCAGCGTCTCCGTATATGGGCCGCTTCGGCTTTACGCAAACCCCCTCGGATTCATCTCCTGCCAGCGCCAATGATCCTCGCACATCCGCTCGATCCCGTACTGCGCACGCCATCCGAGCAAGCGCTCGGCGGCTTGCGTGCCGGCGAAACACTCGGCCACGTCTCCAGGCCGCCGCTCCACGATCTCATACGGCACTTTGCGGCCCGATGCCGCTTCGAAAGCACGCACGACTTCGAGCACCGAATACCCGCGCCCCGTGCCCAGATTTGCAACGAAGCTGCCATGAGAATCGAGCGCATCAAAAGCCGCGATATGGCCCCGCGCGAGATCCACCACATGGATGTAATCGCGCACGCCCGTGCCGTCGACGGTATCGTAGTCGCCGCCGAACACGCGCAACTTGTCGAGTTTGCCGATCGCAACCTGCGCCACATACGGCATTAAGTTGTTCGGCACGCCCGATGGGTCTTCGCCGATGAGCCCGCTCTCGTGCGCGCCAACCGGATTGAAATAGCGCAGCGTGGCAATGCGCCAGCTCGGATCGGCGCGTTCGACGTCGCGCAGGATCTGCTCGGCGATCACCTTCGTTTGGCCATAGGGATTCGTTGCGGAGAGCGCAAACGATTCGTCGATGGGCGAGCGCTCGGGCACGCCGTACACGGTAGCCGACGAACTGAACACGAGCCGCTTGACGTCTCGCGCGCGCATCGTGTCGAGCAGTACAAGCAGGCTATCCAAGTTGTTGCGGTAATACTCGATCGGCTTGGCGACGGATTCGCCTACGGACTTGAGCGCCGCGAAATGAATGGCCCCGACGATCGGATGAGCATCGAATATCTTTCCGAGGGCCGCCCCATCGCACGCATCGATCTCGTAGAAGGGCACCGGGCGCTCGGCGATTCGTTCGATGCGCCGTACGGCTTCGCGCTTGCTGTTGACGAGGTTATCGGCGATCACCACGTCGTAGCCGCTCGACATCAATTCGACGGCTGTATGCGAGCCGATGAACCCGGCTCCGCCGGTGACGAGAATGGCGCCTCGCCGTTCGTTCGCTGTCATGGTTTTTCTCCGTATGTAGCGTGAAATACGCTGGCGCCGGTCAGTGCGTGCAGCGTTTGACGATAGCGTTCGATGACGAGCGCCTCGTCGAATTCGGCCATCACTTTCTCTCGTCCGCGCAACCCCATGTCGCGGCGCGCACCTTCGTCCATTTGCACAATGCGCGTGATTTTATCAGCCAGGCTCCGCGCGTTTTTGACTTCGCAAAGCAAGCCCGTGACACCGTCGTCGACAACCTCGCGGCAGCCCGGCACGTCCGTGGCAACGATGGGCCGCCCCATCGCCGAGGCCTCCATCAACGTGCGCGGCACGCCTTCCCGGTACGACGGCAGAACAACGCAATCGGCCTTCGCGATGAAGGGGCGCACGTCGTGCGCCTCGCCGAGATAGTCGACGACGCCTTCCCTTTGCCAGCCGTCGACGTCGGCCTGCGTGATGGCGCTCGGATTGTCGACGCCGACGGGCCCGAGCAGTTGAAACCTCGTGTGCGGATATTGCTTGCGCACGATGCGGGCGGCCTCGACGTATTCGCCCACGCCCTTGTCCCACAGCAAGCGTCCAATGAGCACGAACGTGACATGCGCCTCATGCGGCAATGGCGTTAAACCGAAATGTTCGAGATCGACGCCTTCGCCATGAAGCTGCTTCGCGCGCTCGGGGCGTGCGAGCAATCGTTCGTTCAAGAATGCGCTGTGATCGTCGCGATTGAGAAACCACACCTCGCGCGGAAAGCGAAACGCGAAGCGATAAAGTGCCTTCGCGACACTCGCCGCTCGGCTCTTTTGAATGAAGACGTAGCCTAGGCCTGTGGTGACGGCGATCGACGGCACGCGGGCGAGCCACGCCGCGACGGACCCATAGATATTCGCCTTGATTGTGTAATGAAAGAC
>JBQCDS010000715.1:0-4093 GCA_051961035.1 Trinickia sp.
GCGCCAGCGGCGCACAGGATGCCGAGGAGCTTGTCGAAGACACTACCGGCGCCGGACGGCGAGGCGCTGGTAGCAAACACATCCACGTTGATGCAGACGATTCCGGCCACCACGAGCAGCAGTGGCCAGCGTAGCCGTGCGAGTGGGACCGCGCCGGCGTCGCGGCGCCCGGCCAGCGTGACGGTGACAGGCAGAACACCGACGATCAGGGAAGTCGGGCCGATCCCCACGCGGTGCACGCCGGCTGTCAGGAAGACGTAGTACACGAGGTTGCCGACGAGCGCCAGCTTGCCGAGGGCGTATAGATCGGCGCGCGTGAGCTTGCGCGCCAGGCGCCGCGCCATGGGCAGCGCGGCGACGGCGGAGACGAGGCCGTACATCATGCAGCGCGCCGCGCCGAGCAGCAACGGTGCGAAATCGGGCAGCAGGCGCGGCACCAGAAAGACCGTGCCCCAAATTGCGCCCGCCATTAGCCCGTACAACACCCCACGCCGCATATCGTCCTCCATTGAAATCGATCAGCGGGGCGAAGCTTAAGCGCTGGGCGCAAGCGGTGTCTTGTTCGATTCTGCACTTCCGAGGCATGTGCGTTGCAGCTTGCGAAGCGCGCACTTTTCTTTTGCGCTCGGCGCGCTGGCGGCACGAACGCGCGCCGGGACCAAACGAAACCCATGCGAACACGGGCTGAACCGGAAAGCGAAACGGATCGCCCGCCTCCGAGCAGAAAAAACGCTAACTTGCTGTTCGCACAGTGAAAAAGCAGGGAGGTATCGCGTATAATTCGCTTTTGCGCCTATAGGATTTGTCATGCGTCTGATCCAAAAAGCACTCACGTTCGATGACGTGCTCCTCGTCCCGGCGTTCTCCGACGTTCTGCCGCGCGACACCAGCCTCAAGACCCGGCTGACCCGCAATATCTCCCTGAACATGCCGCTCGTCTCGGCCGCGATGGATACGGTCACCGAAGCGCGGCTCGCGATCGCGATGGCGCAACTGGGCGGCGTTGGCATCATCCACAAGAATTTGACGGCTGCCGAGCAGGCGCGCGAAGTGGCCAAGGTCAAGCGGTTCGAATCGGGCGTCGTACGCGATCCGATCACGGTTCCGCCGCAAATGAAGGTGCGCGACGTCATCGCCCTGTCGCAGCAGCACGGCATTTCGGGCTTCCCGGTCGTCGAAGGCGCCCAGTTGATGGGTATCGTCACCAACCGCGATTTGCGGTTCGAGACGCGGCTCGACGAGCCCGTGCGCACGATCATGACGCCGCGCGAGCGGCTCGTCACGGTGAAGGAAGGCACGGCACTCGCGGAAGCGAAAGCGCTCATGCATAGCCACCGCCTCGAGCGCGTGCTCGTCGTGAACGACGCGTTCGAGCTGCGCGGCCTCATGACGGTCAAGGACATCACGAAGCAAACCGAGCACCCCGACGCGTGCAAGGACGAGCACGGCAAGCTGCGCGTGGGCGCGGCGGTGGGCGTGGGCGCCGACAACGAAGAGCGTGTCGCGGCGCTGACGGCGGCCGGTGTCGACGTCATCGTCGTCGATACGGCGCACGGCCACAGCAAAGGCGTGCTCGAGCGCGTGCGCTGGGTCAAAAAGAACTATCCGCACGTCGAAGTCATCGGCGGCAATATCGCGACGGCCGACGCGGCGCGCGCGCTCGTCGAATACGGTGCGGACGGCGTGAAGGTCGGCATCGGCCCCGGTTCGATCTGTACGACGCGTATCGTGGCCGGCGTGGGCGTGCCGCAAATCACGGCGATCACCAATGTTGCCGAGGCGCTGAAAGGCACCGGCGTGCCCGTCATCGCCGATGGCGGCGTGCGCTTCTCGGGCGATGTCAGCAAGGCGCTTGCTGCCGGTGCGAATGCGGTCAGGATGGGCAGCATGTTCGCAGGCACCGAAGAATCGCCGGGCGACGTATTCCTGTTCCAGGGCCGGCAGTACAAGTCGTACCGCGGCATGGGTTCCGTCGGTGCGATGAAGGATGGCGCCGCGGATCGCTACTTCCAAGACAACTCCGCGAACATCGACAAGCTGGTGCCCGAGGGTATCGAGGGGCGCGTGGCCTACAAGGGTTCGGTGGGCGCGATCCTGTTCCAACTGATCGGCGGTGTGCGTGCGAGCATGGGCTACTGCGGTTGCCGCACGATCGACGAGATGCACGAGAAGGCGCAATTCGTCGAGATCACCTCGGCGGGCATGCGCGAATCGCACGTGCATGACGTTCAGATCACGAAGGAAGCGCCGAACTACCACGTCGACTAAACGCTCACCGCCGATGAAACCGCTGCTGCGCGCCGTTCTGATCGTCGATGCCGGGCTCTACCTGAGCGCCGGCGTCGCGTTGCTGCTCTCACCGCTCGCCGGCGTGCAGCGCGTGTTGCAATTGACGCCGATCGAGCCGGCGATGGTCGGGCAAATGCTCGGCCTCGCACTGCTCGCATTGGCATGGGTGTCGTTGCGCGGCGCCGTCGACGGTGCGATGACGATCGGTATCGCCAAGATCGTCGGGCACATGACCTGGCTCGCAGGCGTGCTGGTGCTGGTTTGGACCCTCGGGCCGCATGCGTTGTGGCTGCCGCCGCTCGGGATCGTGCCGAACCTGCTGATCGGCGGGGTGCTCGTCCTCATCGGGCTAGGCGGTGCGCGATTGGCGGGCACCGTGCGTCGGCGCGAGCTCGATAAAGCCGCGCAAGCCGCCGGCGACAGCGCGAAGGGGAAGGTAAAGGCACCGGCGAACGTTCGTGCCGGCGCTGCCGCGTCGACGTCCGCATCGAAGGTGGCCGAGCCTGTCGAGCCTGTATCGAGGCCGGAAGTCGCGGCCGGAGCGGGGGCGGGGGCGGGCGTGTCTCCGCGCACCGAGCGCCGGATCGAGCGTCCGTTCGCGCCGTCGGAACCGGGCGTTCGAGCGTCCAATGCCGCCAATGCCCCGGACGGCGCCCCATCGGCGCGCACGGGTGCCGCGAGCGGCAACGACGACGTGCGCGGGGCTCAGCCGGCGTCCGTGCAGCGGCCCCCATTTCATGGTTGAGCGCACGCGCGCCCGGGCTCCCCAATCGACGTCGATCTCACGCTCGCGCGCGGCGGTTGCGCGGCGTTTCCTGTTTGACCTTTCACTCGCAGCGCGGCAAGCGCTGCGTCCGCATTCGTTCACTATCGATCCGTGCCAGCCATGCATGACAAGATCCTAATCCTCGACATGGGTTCGCAAGTCACTCAGTTGATTGCGCGCCGTATTCGCGAAGCACACGTCTATTCGGAGATTCATCCGTACGACGTCGACGACGCGTTCGTCCGTGAATTCGCCCCGAAGGGCATCATTCTCTCGGGCGGCCCAAGCTCCGTCACGGAGACCGATGCGCCGCGCGCGCCGCAGGCCGTCTTCGAGCTCGGCGTGCCGGTGCTCGGCATTTGCTACGGCATGCAGACGATGGCCGAGCAGCTTGGCGGCAAGGTCGAGTTGGGGCATGTGCGTGAGTTCGGCTATGCCGAAGTGCGGGCACGCAACCATACGAGCCTGCTCGAAGGCATCGAGGATTTCCGCACGGCGGAAGGCCACGGCATGCTGAAGGTGTGGATGAGCCACGGCGATAAAGTCACGCAGATGCCTGAAGGCTTCGCGCTGATGGCGTCGACCGAATCGTGCCCGATCGCCGCGATGGCCGATGAAACGCGGCATTTCTACGGTCTCCAATGGCACCCGGAAGTGACGCATACGGTCAAGGGCCGCGCCATGCTCGAACGCTTCGTGCTGCAGATTTGCGGTGCGCAGGCCGATTGGGAGATGGGGCATTACATCGACGAAGCCGTTGAAAAGATTCGCGCGCAGGTGGGCAGCGAGCACGTCATTCTCGGCTTGTCGGGCGGGGTGGATTCGTCGGTGGCCGCCGCGCTCTTGCATCGTGCGATTGGCGATCAACTGACCTGCGTGTTCGTCGATCATGGCCTGCTGCGCTTGAACGAAGCCGAGCAGGTGATGGCCACGTTCGCCGATCACCTCGGCGTGCGCGTGATCCACGTCGATGCGAGCGAAGCGTTTCTCTCGAAGCTTGCCGGCGTGACGGATCCGGAGCACAAGCGCAAGATCATC
>JBQCDS010000716.1:0-4623 GCA_051961035.1 Trinickia sp.
CGGGATCGTCTTCATCGCACGGCGGCCCACGCGACGCGGGCGGATGACGAGCCTAGCGGCATAACGAGTTCGGCAGTCGGCGGGCGTCTGGCCTCGGACGTCCGTTAGCGCAAACAAGGGGCGTCGCGGAAAAAGGAAGGAGACAACGCATGAAGCTGAAACGAACGAGCCTCGCGCTCGCCGCTTGCGCGCTGAGCGCGGGCGTCATTTTCGCCGCGCAGGCGGCGACGAATGAAACGATCGTCACGGTGGTGAAAGTGACCGGCATCAGCTGGTTCAATCGGATGGACGAGGGCGTGAAGGAGTTCGCGAAAGAGAACCCCGGCATCAAGACCTACCAGACGGGCCCCGGCCAAGCCGATGCCGCGCAGCAACTGCGGATCATCGAAGACTTGATCGCGAAGAAGGTCAGCGCCATCGCGGTCGTTCCCTATGACCCGCCTACACTGGAACCGGCATTGAAGAAGGCGATGGATCGCGGCATCAAGGTCGTCACGCACGAGGCCGACAACGAGAAGAACACGATGGTCGACGTCGAAGCGTTCGACAACAGCGCCTACGGTGCCGCGCTCAACGATCGGCTCGCGAGCTGCATGCATGACGACGGCAAGTGGGCCACGTTCGTCGGCTCCCTTGGCAGCCGCTCGCAGGTGCAATGGGCGGACGGCGGGATCGACAACGCGAAGAAGAAGTATCCGAAGATGCAGCTCGTCGAAAAAAATATCGAAACGAACAACGACGGCGAGCATGCTTACGAGCAGGCGAAAGAAGTGCTGCGCAAGCACCCCGACATCAAGGGCTTCCAAGGGTCGTCCTCGCTCGACGTGCTCGGTATCGGGCGCGCGGTCGAAGAGGCGGGCCTCGTCGGCAAGGTCTGCGTGTACGGCACGGGATTGCCGATGGAAGCCGGCAAGTTCTTGGAAAGCGGGGCCATCAACGGCATCGCGTTCTGGGATCCGAAGCTCGCGGGCCTCGCGATGGACAAGATCGCGAAGCGGCTGCTCGAGGGCAAGACGGTGCAAAACGGCGACAACCTAGGCCTGCCTGGCTACGAGAAAGTGACCGTGACGAAGGGCCCCGGCAAGGGCATCATCGTGCGCGGCCAGGGCTGGGTCAGCGTCGACAAGTCGAACTACAAGCAATACAACTTCTGACGTTGAAGCGCACGGCGCGGGCGTGATCTGAATCGCTCGCGCCGCGCTCGATTTCAATGCGAACGCCACGCACGACGATGAACGACGAACAGATTTCGGATCCTTGGTTAGAGGTAATCGGCGTCCATAAGCGCTTTACCGGCGTGCATGCGCTGCGCGGCGTGACGCTGACGTTCGCACGCGGGCAGATCTATCACCTGCTCGGCGAAAACGGCTGCGGCAAAAGCACGCTGATCAAAATCATCTCGGGTGCGCAGCCGCCGGACGAAGGTGAGCTCGTGATCGAGGGCAAGCGCCATGCGAGCCTCACGCCGTTGGAGGCGCTCGCCGCCGGCATCGAAACCGTCTATCAGGATCTCTCGCTGCTGCCGAACATGAGTGTCGCGGAAAACGTCGCGCTCACGTCCGAGCTTGCTGAGCACGGCGGGCGTCTTGCGCGCACATTCGATCGACGCGACTTGGCGCGCCGCGCCGCGCGTGCGCTTGAGTCGGTGGGCTTGCCGGCCGATGCGAATTTTCTGGCGACGATCGTCGACACCTTGCCGCTCGCCACGCGGCAGCTCGTAGCGATTGCTCGCGCGATTGCGAGCGAGGCCAAGTTCGTCATCATGGACGAGCCGACGACCTCGCTCACGCAAAAGGAAGTGGCCAATCTCATCTCCGTGTTGACGGCCCTGCGCACGCAAGGCGTGACCGTGCTGTTCGTGAGTCACAAGCTCGACGAGTGCTACGCGATCGGCGGCGAAGTCATTATTCTGCGAGACGGCCGCAAAGTCGCGCAAGGGGCGATCGCCGATTACACGAAAGCGCAGTTGAGCGAGCTGATGACGGGACGCGCACTCGCGCAAGCGCGTTACCGGGTGCAGACGCACGAGGCGGGCGACGTGGTGCTCGCGGTGCGAGGGCTCGGGCGCCGACGTCAATTTCGCGACGTGTCGTTCGCGCTGCGGCGCGGTGAGATCCTCGGCATCACGGGGCTGCTCGATTCGGGCCGCAACGAACTTGCGCGGGCGCTCGCGGGCGTGGCGCCGGCCGATGCGGGAACGATCGCGCTCGACGGGATGCCGATCGTGCTGGCGACGCCGGCCGATGCGAAACGGCGTCGGATCGGCTATGTTCCCGAGGACCGCTTGAGCGAGGGCCTTTTTCTCGACAAATCCATTCGCGACAACGTCGTGACGGCGATGATCTCGAGCCTGCGCGATCGCTTCGGTCAGCTCGATCGTAAGCGGGCGCGCGAACTCGCGCAACGCACGGTGACGGATCTGCAAATCGCGACGCCCGACGTCGACAAGCCCGTCCAATCGCTGTCGGGCGGCAATCAGCAGCGCGTGCTGATCGGACGCTGGCTTGCGATCGATCCTCGCGTGCTCATTCTTCATGGGCCGACGGTCGGTGTCGATGTCGGCTCCAAGGACATCATCTACCGCATCATGCAGTCGCTGTCCGAGCGCGGCATCGGTATCGTGCTCATCAGCGACGATTTGCCCGAGCTGTTGCAAAACTGCGATCGGATCTTGATGATGAGCAAAGGGCGCGTCACCGGCGAATACCAAGCACAAGGGCTGACCGAAGCGGAGCTCTATCGCGCGCTGCTGGCGCAGGCGGCATAGCTGCGCGGCGTGTTATCGAACGGAATGGAAAGCGAATCGAAGATGAATCAGACGATGAGTTCAAGCGATACCGTCGACATGGCCCGCCGTCGACGCGGGCCCGATTGGCGCGGCAAGATCGCGCGCCGCCCGGAATGGCTGCCCGGCGGCTTGATCGTGCTCTCGTGCATCGTCGTGGCCGCGATCAATCCGCGCTTCCTTCAATGGGCCACGCTGTTCGATCTGCTTCATTCCGCCACGACAACTTCCCTTTTCGCGCTCGGTACGCTCGTGGTGCTGGCCTCGGGCGGCATCGACGTATCGTTCACGGCGATCGGCGCGTTGACGATGTATTCGATCACCAAGGCCGTGTTCGCCTGGTGGCCCGACGCTCCGTTCGGCTTGATCCTTTTCACGGGGGCCGTGGGCGGCGTGCTGCTTGGGATCGTCAACGGGCTGCTCGTGCATCGGCTCAAAGCGCCGTCGCTGATCGTGACGATCGGCACGCAGTATCTCTATCGCGGCGTCTTGCTGACGTTCGTCGGCACGACCTTCTTCATGAACATCCCGCACAGCATGGACCGCTTTGGTCGGATTCCGCTGCTGGCGTACCGCACGGTGGACGGGCTCCACGCCGTGTTGCCGGTTTCGGTGCTCGCGCTCGTCGCGGCGGCGGCGCTCACGTGGTGGCTGCTGAATCGGACGATGATGGGGCGCGCCGTCTATGCGATGGGCGGGAGCTTATCGATCGCCCAGCGCCTGGGCTACAACGTGCGTGCCGTGCATTTGTTCGTATTCGGCTATACGGGCATGCTCGCCGGCATCGCCGGCATCTTGCATGTCTCGAACAACCGGCTCGCGAATCCGTTCGATCTCGTGGGCTCGGAGCTCGACGTGATCGCCGCCGTGATTCTCGGCGGCGCGCGCATCACGGGCGGCAGCGGCACCGTGCTCGGCACGCTGCTCGGCGTCGCGCTGGTGACGCTGGTCGATAACACGTTGATTTTGGTTGGCGTGCCCAGCACGTGGCAGAAGGTGATCGTCGGCGCTTTCATCTTGGTGGCGGGCGTGCTGTTCGCCATGCGCCGGCGCGGTTGACGTCAAGCGCTGCGCTTGCGCGGCTCGCGTCCCTTTTCGGTGATGATCGAATCGAATTCGTCGATCTGCGAGAAGCGAACGGCCTTCACGATGCCGAACTTGCTCGTATCGGCCACCAAGTGGCTTTCGACGGCGCTCGCCATGGCGCCCCGCTTGATCGCCACTTCATGAAAATTCCAACAGGTGACGCCGCGCGCGGTGTCGATGCCGCCGGCCGAGATGAACGCCTTGTTGATGCCCATGCGACGTAGCATCTCGAGGCTCTCATCGCCGGTGAACGAATCCGACGACGGCACATACACGCCGCCGAGCAGGATCATCCGCACGTTCGACATGCGCCGCAAAATTTCGGCGATGTTCAGCGAGTAGCACACGACAGTGACTTGCATGTCGGCCGGAATCAGGCGCGCAAGCGTCGTGAGCGTCGTTCCGCAATCGATGAAGATTGTTTCGCTATCGACGATGAGCTGAGCCGCGTGCGCCGACGCTTGCGCCTTCGCTTGGGCGAAGTGATCTTCCTCTTGCTCGAGCGAATAGCCCGCCGTGTTCGGCACGTTGGCCGCGCTGACGATATAGCCGCCGAGATAGGTGAAGCGATCCGGATTCGCGGCGATGTCGCGCCTCACGGTCATCTCCGAGACGCCGAGCAGCGCGGCGGCATCGCGCAAGCGCATGACGCTGTGCTTAGCGAGCGCATCGGCGAGGGCGCGCAGACGATCGGTCTTGAGCATCGATTCTGAAAGGAGAAGCGCCGCAAAGGAGTGGACGGGCCCGCGTAT
>JBQCDS010000717.1:0-19836 GCA_051961035.1 Trinickia sp.
CGTGGCTTATCTGAAGCACCTGATGAAAGCGTTCGGTGCGAGCCAGTTCGCGATCATGGAGCCGCCGTCGGATAACTTCGCGCTGTACAAGCAGATCCTGAAGAAGGCGCGTTCCTATTCGGCGCAGATTTGGGACCGTCCTTATGTCGACTTGACACGCGCCGAGAGCGAGCTGTTCGCCGGCGTACGCAAGTCGTATCGCTCGCACATCAATTGGGGCAAAAAGAATCTCGTCGTCGAATATCTGAGCGGCGATCAGATCAAGGGCGAAAAGGCCAACGAGATTTACCGCGTGATTCAAGAGGTAAAGAGCGAAATGCTCGCCAAATACACCGACGGTATGACGCTCGAGCTATTCATGCACCCGATTCTGATGTGCCGGGCCGGCAAGGGGGAAGTGGCGATCGCCCGAGGCGCCGATGGGGTGCCTTACGGCGTGACTGTCTCGACCTACGATAACGGCGTCGGGTACTACGCGATCGGTGGGTCGAAGGTGCTGGACGGCAAGAACATCGGGCATTTCATTCTTTACGACGCGATCATGCGGGCGAAAGCGAAGGGCGTCCAACGATATCTGATGAATCGCCTGTTTCCCGCCAGCGTCGCGTCGGACAAGACAGCCATCAAGCTCATGGTCGAGCGCAACGTCAACATCACGTTCTTCAAGCGCGGCTATTCCGACGACTGCGAATTCGTCAACGTTTACAACGTACTCGTTTAGCGTCGACGCCAAGCCCGCTCAAACCAGAAACTGGCACCGAAATCGGGGGCTATTTGACCGATTGAGGTGGACGAGCTGCGGGTAATCTTTGAGCATCGTCAAGGCTGCGGTTCGGGCATGTGCGGATCGCACGATCGTTAGCGCCGCACTGCCGCACCGCGTCACCCATCATCGAAGGACCGCTTAATGCCAACCGTCAGCATTCTGATCCCCGCCCGAAGCGCCGAATACATCGGCCGGGCCATCCTGAGCGCACAACGTCAAACGTTCGACGATATCGAGATCCTCGTCGGCGATGCCACCGTCGACGGCGCACTGGAGGCGATCATCAAGCGGTCCGACGACTCGCGCGTTCGGTATATCCGCCAAGAACAGGGCGACGCCGGCCACAGCGCGCGTGCGCTTTGGGGCCATGCGAAAGGCCAATACGTGAAATGGCTCGACGGCGACGACATGCTGATGCCTCGTTCCGTCGAGGTGCTCGTCGGCGGCTTGCGTGCGCACCCCGAAGCGGTGCTCGCATTTCATGAGCGTGTGTTCATCGACGAGAACGACGGCCTCGCGCAGACGCCGCCCGCCTTGCAGCCGACAGACGCGGTTTCATTGATCGACCGACCGTTCATCATCGAGAACTTGCTGGCGAACGCGCATAACTTCATTGGCGAATTGAGCAACACGATGCTCGTGCGCGAGCGTGTACAGATCGAGCGACTATTCGATTACCGCTCGCAGCCGCTCGACGCGCTCTGTGACGTCGCGATGTTTCTCAATTGCGCCGAGCGGGCTCCGATCGTTGCCGTCGGTGGCTACGAGAGCGCACGCCGGCAGCGCGTGACGCAAGGCGCGGGTCACAATGATGCGCCGCGTTTCAGTGCGGCACTCTATGAATGGGAGCGCATCGTTCGCGGCGAAGCGTCCGCCGGCCATTTGACGGGCGCAAACCTCACGCGCGCTCAGCGTACGTTGCGCCGCCTCTACGCGCAGTATTCGGCGACGTTGCCGGAAATCTCGCGGTTGCTCGCCAATCTCGACGAACTCGGCCGCCTGCCGGCGCAGGAGCTGGAAGCATCGGCACGCTATCGCGCCGACTTCGCGCATGCCCGCGCCGCGGTGGCGGCGCGTGTGCACGGTGGGCGCAATGGGCAGACCGACGTGCAGCAAAAGTTCTGCGTCGTTTGCGAAAAGCCTGTCACGGCGTGGCTGCCGCATCCGCATTTGAGCCGCATGGACCGGACCTTCGCGCTTCAGATGGAATGTGTCGGCTCCACGCTGCAAAACCACTTGTGCCCGAGCTGCGGCTGCAACGATCGCGAGCGGCATGTGTGGCTCTACCTGGCGTTTTCGCAGGTGCTCGAGCATGCAGGCAATAAGCGCATTCTCCACATCGCGCCCGAACGCGGCATCGAGCCGCGCATTCGTCGGCTGCAACCGCGCGAATACGTTGCGGGCGATTTATTCCCTAGCCAGCCGCATCATCGCAAGATCGACGTCGAAGCGCTCGAATTCGGTGACGGCTACTTCGACCTCATCATCTGCAACCATGTGCTGGAGCACGTCGACGATCCGCATAAAGCGTTGGCGGAGTTCAACCGTTGCCTGGCTCCGGGCGGCCATTTGATCGCGCAGACGCCGTATTCGCCCGTGTTGCGCCATACGTTCGAAATGACGAAGGCGGCACCCGAGCCGTTTGCCGTCCAGTACTACGGGCAGAACGATCACGTGCGACTGTTCGGCTCCGATATCGCGGAATACTTCAGCAAAGCGGGCTTTGCAGGCGACCTCTACCCGCACACGTCGGTGCTCGGCAGCGTCGAGCCGGACACGTACGGCTGCAATGGGCGCGAGCCGTTCTTCTTCTTCGCGAAGGGGGATGCGCCGGTGTTCGCCGAGTAATTCGATCAAAGCCGAATGGAGTCGCGCATGAACGCCCCCGCCCCGCTTCACGCCGTGCCGCCGGCTGCCGAAGAAGAACGCATCTTCGTCACGCAGCCGCATCTTGCGCCGCTCGAGGAATTCATCCCTTATCTGGAAAAGATTTGGGAAAGCAAGGTGCTGACCAATCGAGGTCCGTTCCACCGCCAGTTGGAACAGGCGCTGTGCGACTATCTCGGCGTGCCGCATTTGGCGTTGTTCGCGAACGGCACGCTTGCGCTCGTCACGGCGCTGCAAGCGCTGCGCATCACGGGTGAGGTCATCACGACACCGTACTCGTTCGTGGCCACCGCGCATTCGTTGCTGTGGAACGGCATCAAGCCCGTCTTCGTCGACGTCGATCCGCACACGCTGAACCTCGATCCCGCCAAGATCGAGGCCGCCATCACGCCGCAGACGACGGCCATCATGCCGGTGCATTGCTATGGCCACCCTTGCGATGTCGAGGCGATTCGCAAGATCGCCGATATCTACAACCTGAAGGTCATCTATGACGCCGCGCATGCGTTCGGCGTGCGCACGGAAAGCGGCAGCGTGCTGCAGCACGGCGATCTATCGGTATTGAGCTTTCACGCGACGAAGGTGTTCAACACGTTCGAAGGCGGCGCCATTGTCTGTCCCGACGCAAAGACGAAGCAGCGCATCGACCATCTCAAGAACTTCGGGTATGTCGACGAACTGACCGTTGTGGCGCCTGGCATCAACGGGAAGATGAGCGAGATCAATGCCGCATTCGGCTTGCTTCAGTTGCAGCATGTCGACAAAGCCATTGCGCGGCGCAAGCAGCTCGATGCCATCTATCGCGAGCGTCTGGGCCGAGTGCGCGGCATCCGCTGCCTGCAAGATGCCGGCGAGACGAGCGCGAATTACTCGTACTTCCCGATCCTGGTCGAGAGCGAGTACCCGTTGAGCCGCGATGCGTTGTTCGAGACGCTGCGCTCGCATGGGATCGTTGCGCGCCGGTATTTTTACCCACTTATTTCCGATTTTCCGATGTATCGGGGATTGCCCTCGGCCAGCCGCGACAACCTGCCCGTTGCCAACGATGCGGCGCTGCGGGTGCTGTGCCTGCCGATCTATCCCGCGCTGACGGACGCGCAGCTCGAGCGTATCGTGGAAATCATCGCAGACGCGGCATGAGCGCAGGCTTGCTTTGTCATGCGCTGTACGTCGCAAGCCCGCGCGTTGGCCGCGGGCTTTTTGCTTCGAATGAATCGAGGGGGGCGCAGTGAAGCCCGATGCGATTGGCGGCTATTTCGAACTGGAGCTGCCGCCCGGTGACGGCGAACTGTATCCTGCCGCACGGCGCTTTCAATCCGCGCGTGCCGCGTTCTTGGCGTTGCTGTTGGCCGGGCGGCCGCGGCGCATCTGGATGCCGTGGTACAACTGCGAAACGATGCTCGAGCCGCCCGCGATAGCGGGCATTCCCGTGCAGCATTATCGGATCGACGAGCACTTCGATATCATCGACGACATTGCGCTCGGCGATGACGAATGGCTGCTTGCCGTGAACTATTTCGGTATCGGCGAGGCCGCGCTCGAGCGCACGTTCGCGCGATTTGGCCGAGAGCGGATCGTCGTCGACCATTCGCAAGCACTCTATTGTCCGCCGCACGATTGCTTGGCGACGCTGTATTCGCCGCGCAAGTTCTTTGGGATTCCCGACGGCGGCTATCTGATCACGCAATGCGATGTGCCGATGCCCGAGGAGCAGGACACGGGTTCCGTTGCACGCTTCGAGCCGCTCATCGTTCGGCTCGACCAAGGGCCGGAGGCCGGCTACGAGGGTATTCGCGCTGCGCGCGCGACGCTGCGCGGTCAGCCACCGCGACGTATGTCGGCATTGACCCAGCGGTTGCTCGAGCACATCGACTATCGTTCGGCCAGTGAACGGCGCATGCGCAACTATGCGCACTATCATCGCGCGCTCGGCGGGCACAACGCGTTGCCGGTGCCGGCCGATCCGGCATTTGCGCCGCTGTGCTATCCGTTCTGGAATCATCGCGCCGACCTGCATGCCGAGTTGGCTGCGCAGCGCATTTTTGTCGCTAAGTATTGGCCGAATATCCGCGGCGCGAGCGGCACGCAGGACGATCTCGAATACCGGCTGTCGACGCAATGTTTGGCGCTGCCGTGCGATCAGCGTTACGGCGAAGCCCAGATAGAGCGCGTGATCAAGGCGTTGCAAGAGGCAATGGCGGCGCGCTGAGGCGCGTCGTCGATGGCTCGCTCGAGCGTAGAGCGCTGCTCGCCCGAAAAGGCACTCAGGCAGAGACGAGCGTCGTGCCCTGCCGAAGCATGTCCACCACGGTCTCTGGCGCATTCCACATCAAGACATCGAGAATCGAGAGCCCGGGCTCGAACCGGTACGCGCCGACGTCATACACGGGAAGCTCGAACGAGAGAAACTGCAAGGCGATGCCGCGCGCGGCGAAATCGGCCGGATCGAAGAGTTCGCGCCCGCCGATCGGATTGATGTAGCCGCTCGCGCCCAGCTCGGCGCAGATTGCGGGCGCCCAGCCGCCCGGCGGCAGCGTTTCGGGCAGCGCTAGCTCGAGTTCGGAGCAAATGCGGTAATTGAACGGCAGGCCGAGATAGCGGCAGACCGCTTCGAGGCCGCGCACATTGAGCTTGACGAGCGAGGGATCGCTACTCTCCGCCATCGCGCTTTGGACGAGCGTTTCCACTGCCTTGTAGTAAGGCGCCTTGCGATAGTGAGTGAGTTTGCCGAGCACGCTGCGCCGTGCGTCGGCGAGATCGAGCACCTGCGCTTCACTCGTTTTGATCGAGATGCTCGAGTTCGCGAGCGGCACGCTCACATAATTCCAGCCTTCCTTCGGATGCAGCACGCGGTTGCGGTTCATCCACGTCTTGGGCGTGTACTGGGTGATGTCGAACACCACCCAGGCATCGGTATGCGCGATCAGCGCGAAGTGCCCGAGATACGGGAAGAAATACGGCTGCATGATGCCGAGCTTCACGTCATGCTCCAAGCTTGGCGGCGATGTCGCGAGCGTGGCGCTGCGCGAGACGAACGCGCGCAGCAATGCGTTCGACGATGCCCTCGTCCATCTGCGCGCCGAGCGGCAGTTGCAGCACTGATTCGCACCAGTCGTTCGTATTGGGAAGCGAGTGGCCGGAACGCGCTGCTTCATGGCGCCGTGCGCCGAGGCCGCGATCGCCGCGCGCTTCGACGTTTTCCGCCGCCAGCGTCGCGATGAGCGCATCGCGCGTGAGACCGAACACCCGTGCATCGATGCGGCACACGAGGCTTTCGTGATTCGTCGTGCTCACGCCTGAAGGCGCGACGACGCGCAAACCCGGGATGTCGCTCAAGTGAGCGACGTAGGCGTCGAACAAGCTTGCGTTGCGCGCCATCAGCTCCGGCATGTCATCGAGGTTCATCAGCGCGATCGCTGCTTGCGCTTCCGATAGGCGGCCATTGCTGGTTTTGCCGACAGGCACCGGGTGGCCGCTGCCGTAGTTGCTGCGGATGTTGCGCACATGGGCGGCGAGGTCGTCGTCGTCGGTGCACATCACGGCACCTTCCGCCGCGCCGAGAATATGGGCTGCATGGAACGAGATCACTTCAAGGCGACCGAATCCCCCGATCGGCTTGCCTTCGATTTCGCAGCCGAATCCGTACGACGAGTCGATGTAGAGCGCAACGCCGTGACGCTCGGCGAGCCGAGTCACGCCTTCGACATCGAACGTGCTGCCCCAAAGATTGACGCCGAGAATGCCGGTGACGTCATCGGATAGGAGCGGTGCGACGGTATCGGCGGTGATGTGCCCTGTCTCGCGCGATACGTCGCAGAACGCCGGCTCGAGGTTGGCCCACTCGAGCGAGCGCGCCGTGCCGACAAAGCTGAACGCGGGCACGATCACCTTGCCCTTTAAGCCTAGGGCCTGGGCAGCGAGCGCAAGCCCGATGCCGACCGTGGTCACGCACATTGCATGACGCACGTTCAACCACTGCGCGAGCCGTTGCTCGAGCGCCTGGGCGAGCGGCCCATGGTTCGTGTAGTACTGGCGCGCGAAGATATCGCGAAACGCGTCCTCATAGCGCGTCCAGCTAGGGAGGTTGCGTTGTCCCAGCGGCAGGCGCCGTGACAGGGCGGGCTCGCCGCCCAATAGCGCGAGAGCGGAAGTGGAAGGAGTACTCATTTGGCAAAACGCTCGTTGATAGCGTCGGCGTGCGCGTGAATAAAGCGCAGCAGCGCGACGATCGACTCGATATCGGCTTCGCTGACGAAATGACCGCACGGCAGCATGAGAAAGCGCTGCGACAGCGTATCGGTAGCGCTCAGATCGCCGGCGACCGTCGCATATTCCGTGCGCTTCTGATGCAGCGTCGGGAAGTAGTACGGCCGCGACAGCATATGCTCGGCATGCAAAATCGCAAGCACGTGCTCGCGCTTGACGGGCCAGCCGTCCTGCAACTCCACCACGATGTTCTTGAAGCCGCATCGCTCGCTCTCGTCGAATGTCAGCAAGCGCATATCGGGAACGGTCGGGATAAGCCGCTTATAGGCGTAGTAGCGTTGACGGTTGCGCTCGACTTGAGCGTCGACGTCGTCGAGCGCGGCCAAGGCCATCGCCGCGTGCACTTCATTGAGCTTCGTATCGAAACCGAGCGGCCCAATCGTGTTGTCTTCGCGTAATCCGTGATCGCGCGCTTCGCGCAAGCGGGCGGCCAATTCGCCGTCGTTCGTCGTGACGTAGCCGCCCTCGAACGCATTGAATAGCTTGCTCGATTGCATGGAAAAGCATTCGGCGCGGCCGCCCGAGCCTACCTTGCGCCCGCGATACGTCTCGTAGACCGATTCGACGGCGTCGAACAGCAGCGGAATCCCCGTCTCGGCCGACAGTCGTTCGAGCCCTTCGACGTCGCAGCAGTTGACGATCGGATGCGCGCCGAGGATCAACGCTGTTCGCTCGTTGATGCAGGGCGCGGCGGTCTCGGCCGTGATCGAGAGCATCTCGGGATCGACTTCGCAGTAATGCGGCGTCAAGCCCGCCCAAGCGACGATGTCGGCGAGGCGACGGTACGTCAGCGAAGGCATGACGACCTCCGTTTTGCCCGGCAGAGCAAGGCACTTGATCGCGAACACGAGCCCCCAAAAACCGCCCGCGAACGAGACGCAGTGATCCACTTCGTGGAACTGCGCGGCCCGGCGTTCGAATTCGCGCTCGACCGCGCCGTGGTCGGTGAGTTGGCCCGCGTCGTAGGCGATCTTCGAGTAGGCCAGAAATTGTTCAATGTCAGGTTGAACGAGGTTCGAGATCGACCTGATCGTATCGAAGAGGGGCGATCCGCCAAATACGGCGAGGTGGGCCGGATCGGTCTTGGAGAACATGGAAAACGTGACTCCGTTCGGTGAATGCATCAGCGCGCCCGCGCGGCCGGCATATTGAGGTGTGGCGATTGCGCGGACTTCGGCCAGTCCGCGCTCGTTCGTCAGGCCGTCGCGGTGGCGGTCGCCGCAGCCGCGGCACGCGCCTGCGCAGCCTGCTGCTTGCGTATGGCGACGCGCTCGGCTACCTTCTCGCGAGCGAATGCCAAGTCGGCCTGGAAACGTTCGGAGCACAGCAGTTCGGCCGGGGCGCGCGTCGTGAGCTCCTCGAGGTTCGCAAAGAGGCGGGCAATTTCCGGCAGCTCGCCCACAAACGAGGCATAGAGGGCTTGCAACCGTTGTTTCGCGAGCGCGAGGTGCGGGCCGAGCAGATTGCAGGCGGCAGCCTCCGAGCGAACCATGAGCTCCCATTCGTACAGGCCCGCGCTGAAGTTCGCGCTTAGGACACGCGACGCTTGCCCGTCATGCCGGCGAAACGCGCTCAAATATCCTCCGACGGCCACGAGCGGCGCTTGTTCGGCAATATTGAGGAACATCGACACGTCGCTGCCGAGAAAATCGAGTTGCAGCCCGCGGTAGTCGACGATGCGCTCGACATCGACTCGCTCACGGTCGAGCATGACGTTGCTCGGCTCGCCGATGAAGTTGTGCAGGCTTGCAATCATGTTCTGCACGAGGTAGGGGCGGTCGACGAGCGCGGTCTGCCCCGGCTGAAGCAACGCTGGAGGTTGATGCGTGACGTTGTTGTTGCCGTCGATGATCAAGCGGCCATGGAAGGCGAGCAGCGATGCCGGGTTGACGGATAGCGCAGCCGACAGCACTTCGCACGAGGCCGGCATGATCAGATCGTCGTCGCAAAGCCATTTGACGTACTTGCCCGTGGCTCGGCGCCATAGCGCCTGAAAGTTGCGCGTGCCCTTTTGGAAGCCGTGATGGAAGTAGCGGATGCGCGGATCGTCGAAGCTTTCGACCACCGGGGCAAGCGCGGCTTCAGGCGTATCGTCGCCGATGAGAATCTCGATGTCCTGCAGCGTTTGTCCAATCGCGCTGGAGATCGCTTGCCTCAAGTAGTCGGCCTTATAAGCCGGTATCAGAACGCTGACCAAAGCCATCGCGGCCTATCCTTTTCGATTCGGGTTGCTGTGTGTCTGCGGATGCGCCCGGATCGAGCGCACCTTTCGATTTGCCGAAGGTTAGCACCGCGCCATGGCCGTCAATCGTTCAAACAGACCTTGGTTTTTGCCCTATTCCTTGGCTTGCTGAGCTTTCTCAGGGGGACGTAGGCGCTGCTCGGACAAGCCGGGAAGAGGATGGGCGGTACTTGCGAGAAACCGAGCGGGAAACTGAGTGGGAAAGCGTGGCTTGTTCGTTCGATTGAAGGCGTTGCCGCGACGATAAGATGGCTGCATTTTTCGGTTGCTGCGTCCAGGCAGCGGCGATCCAACCGACCGAACGCCCCATTTTTCGTCCATGAAGCCGATTCGACTTGTCTGTGGTACCCGGAGCACCGAAGCCCAATTCGCCGAACAGACCGCGCTCGGGCGCTCGCTCAAGCGCTACGACTACGTGCCGCACCAGCAACTGCTGCTATTCGACGAGAACCGGACCGGCCTGTCGACGATCTACAACCGGGCGATCGAACATGCAAGGGAACACCCGGCGACGCTCGTTTTCATTCACGACGATATCTCGATTTGCGACTTCCATTGGGTGGACCGCATTCGCGAAGGGCTGAAAACGTTCGACATCCTAGGGCTTGCCGGCAACACGCGCCGCATGCCGCGTCAGCCGTCGTGGGCGTTCACGCCCGAGATGAAATGGGATCAGCGCGAGTTCTTGAGCGGCACGGTGGGCCACGGAGACGGCTTTCCGTGCAACGTGGTATCGCATTTCGGGCCGGCGGGCCAAGCGTGCAAGCTGCTCGACGGCCTGATGCTCGCCGCGGATAGCGAACGGCTCGTGCAAAGCGGGTTACGCTTCGACGAGCAGTTCGACTTTCATTTCTACGACCTCGACTTTTGCCGCCAAGCCGAATTGAAGGGCTTGACGATGGGCACGTGGCCGATCAGCGTCGTGCACCAAAGCGGCGGCGCCTACGGAAAGCCGGACTGGCGAGCCGCATACGAGCGCTATCTGCGCAAGTACGGTGAGTGACACGGCGATGCAGGCTCTCGCTCATCGAACCGTTCCTCCGATCGAGACGGGTCTGGCGCTCTTGCAGGCCGGCCGGCTGGCGGACGCGGCGGCCGCCCTTCGGCAGATTCTTGCGGTGCAGCCGAACCACGCCGATGCGCTTCATCTGCTCGGTCTCGTCGCCTACCATGAAGGCCGTTATGGAGAGGCTGTCGATCTCATCATGGCGGCGCTGACGTATCATGCGAGCGAGATTTTTTACGGCAACCTGGGTAATGCGTTCGCGGCGCAGGGCAAGCAGGCGGCGGCGATCGAATGCTTCCGGCAAGCGATATCGCTGAAGGCCGACTACGTCCAAGCGCACAACAATCTCGGGAACATGCTGCGTGAGCAGGGTGATTTGACGGGCGCTGTCCGGTGCTTTCGCACCGTCATCGCACTGAAACCCGACTATGCCGAAGCCCACAACAACTTGGCCAACGCACTCGTCGATCTGGGTGACCTAGACGCGGCGATCCGCGCCTACCGCGATGCCATCGCGCTCAAGCCCGATTTGTTGGAAGCACGAAGCAATCTCCTGTTCATCCTCAGCTATCGCGAGGACTTGGACCAGGCTGCCTATCTGGCCGAAGCGGTCGAATTCGGCCGCATTGCAACGGCCGGCGCCACACCGTGGCGCAACTGGCTCACCTCGACTGACGTTGCTGAACGCCGGGCCCCGCTGCGCGTCGGCCTAGTGTCGGGCGACCTGAAGACCCACCCCACGGGGCATTTTCTCGAAAGTATCCTCGCGCATATCGACCGCAGTCGCATCGAGCTCGTCGCCTATCCGACGCGGCGTTTAGAGGATGCACTGACCGCGCGCATCAAGCCGTATTTCTCGGCTTGGACGCCGCTTGCGGCGCTGAACGACGAGCAGGCGGCCGCGCGCATCCGCGACGATCGCATCGATCTGCTGCTCGATCTGTCGGGCCATATGAACTTCAATCGCTTGCCGCTATTCGCGTGGCGCCCGGCGCCGGTGCAGGCAAGCTGGCTTGGCTACTTCGCCAGCACGGGCTTGCCGGCCATCGATTATCTGCTCGGCGATCCCCATGTGCTGCCGCCCGGCGAGCAAGCGTATTACACCGAGCGGCTGCGCCGCCTTCCCGACAGCTACTTGTGCTTCACGCCGCCGACGGAGCGTGTCCATATCGGCCCGTCGCCGCTTGCAACGCAAGGCCATGTGACGTTCGGCTGCTTCAATCACTTGATGAAGATGAACGATAGCGTCGTCGATGTCTGGGCGCGCATCGTACATGCGGTGCCGGGCTCGCGGCTGTTTCTCAAAGCGAAGCAACTCGACGATGTCCCGACAAGGGAAACCACACTTGCACGGTTCGCCGCGCGCGGGATCGACGCGTCTCGCCTGATTCTCGAAGGCCGTTCGCCGCGCGCCGACTATTTGGCGGCGTACAACCGCATCGATATCGCCTTGAGCCCGTTCCCATACCCCGGCGGCACGACGAGTGTCGAGGGGCTTTGGATGGGCGTGCCCGTCGTGTGCCGCCAGGGCGACCGGTTCTTGTCGAACATTTGCACGAGCATGCTGCATTCGGCGGGCTTGCCGGAATGGATTGCCAAGGACAACGAAGAATACGTGGCAAAGGCCGTCGCTTTCGCGGCCGACGCGCCACGCCTTGCCGCACTGCGCACGAGCCTGCGCGAGTCGTTGCTGGCTTCGCCGCTGTGCGACGCGGCCCGTTACGCCCGAAACCTCGAATCGGCTTTCGAATCGATGTGGCGCGACGGCATGGCACGTTGGAACGCCGCATCGAACGTCATCGCACCGCAGGCGTAACGCCGCGCGATGGCGCGTTGCCGCCTCTCTCATGAACGGATCGATCATGCAAGACATCGCCAAGCTGCTGAACGCGGCCCTAGTCCATCATCAGGCGGGGCGTCTTGCCGATGCGAAGGCGCTCTACACGCGCATTCTCGCCGCGCAGCCGAAGCATCCCGATGCGCTTCATTTCATGGGCTTGCTCGCGTGCCAACTCGGCCAAAGCGAGGCGGGCATCGCGCTCATGCGCGAGTCGATCGCCGCCCATGCAAGCCCCATCTACTACAACAACCTTGGCAATGCGCTGCGCGACGCGCGCAAACTCGATGAGGCCGTAGCGGCTTATCGGCGCGCCGTCGAACTCGAACCCGGCTATGCCGACGCGTACAACAATCTCGGCAACGCATTGCGTGAGACGGGCGATGCCGCATCGGCGCTGACAAGTTGCGCGCGTGCCATCGAATTGAAGCCCGGCTATGCCGAGGCCTACAACAACCTGGCCAACGCGTTGAAGGATCTGGGCGAACTGGACGCGGCCATTGCTGCCTATGGCAAGGCGATTGCCGCGAAGCCCGCTTTCGCCGAGGCGCATTTGAATCTCGGCATCGCCTTGCAAGCGAAGGGGCACGGCGATGCGGCACTCGAGTGTGTGCGAGAGAGCATCAAGCTGGCGCCGCGGTTGGCCATCGCTCACGACAAGCTCGCCGGCATTCTCATGCATCGCGGCGATATCCAGGGGGCGATCGAGGCGTACCGGCGCGTCGTGGAACTCACGCCCGATTCGGCCCAGGCGCACAACACACTCGGCAACGTGCTGAACGGCGCGGGGCGCGTGCTCGAGGCGGTGCCACGCTACGAGCGCGCGATTGCGATCGAGCCCGATTTTGCCGATGCTTATCACAATCTCGCCAATGCATTGCGGCGCCTCGGTGCACCCGAACGTGCGCTCGGCTTGGCGCGGCGGGCGATCGAACTGCGCGACGACACGCCCTCGTTCCACAACAATCTCGGAACCATCCTGGCCGATCTCGGGCAGCCCGACGCGGCATTGGCCTGTTACCGCGACGCGCTGGCGCTGAATCCCGATTTCGGCGAATCGCATACCTGCGTGCTGTTCGGGCAATCCTACGCATCGAATTGGTCGGCGAGCACGCACTTGGCCGACGCGCGTTACTTCGGCGAAAAGATGGCCGCGCGCGCGAGGCCGTATTCGCAATGGCCGGCGCTGACGGATGCGCCGCGCACGGGACGCCCGTTGCGCGTCGGCTTCGTTTCGGCGGATTTGCGCAAGCACCCCGTCGGTTACTTCTTCGAATCGGTGCTGGCGCAGCTCGATCGCGCGCGCATCGAGCCGATCGCCTATTCGAATGCGCTGCATAGCGACGAGCTGACCGAGCGGATCAAGCCGCGCTTCTCGTTGTGGCGTCACGTGGCCGAGACGGACGATGCCGCGCTCGCGCAACGCATTCGCGACGACCGCATCGACGTGCTGATCGACCTATCGGGACACACAGGGCGCAACCGTCTGCCGATGTTCGCCTGGCGGCCCGCGCCGGTTCAGGTGAGCTGGTTGGGCTACTTCGCGACAACCGGCCTTGCCGAAATCGACTACCTGCTCGCCGATCCGCATGTCGTGCCGCCGGGCGAGGAAGGGCAATATACGGAGCGCATTTGGCGTTTGCCCGATAGCTACCTGTGCTTCACGCTTCCGACGGAATCGGTCGCGGTTGCGCCGCTGCCCGCACTCGCGAACGGCCACATCACCTTCGGTTGCCTGAACAATCACAAGAAGCTCAATGAGGGCGTGCTTGCCGTTTGGTCGCGCATCTTGCTCGCCGTACCCGGTTCGCGCTTGCTACTGAAAAATCATCAGCTTGGCGAGCCGTCGATCGTGCGCGACACGCTCGCACGGTTCGCGCAGCACCGCATCGACGAAACGCGCTTGCAGCTCGAAGGACCGTCCTCGCGCGAGGACTACTTCGCCACCTACGGACGCGTCGATCTCGCGCTCGATCCGTTCCCCTATCCGGGCGGCACCACGAGCGTCGAGGCACTGTGGATGGGTGTGCCCGTGCTGACGCGCCGAGGCGATCGATTCCTCTCGCATTTGGGCGAGCTCGTTGCGAAGACGGTGGGGCTGCACGATTGGATCGCGGCCGATACCGACGATTACGTGGCGCGAGCTGTCGCGGCGGCCGCGAATGTGCCCGCGTTGGCCGCGCTTCGCGCGACGCTGCGCGACCGCGTCGAGCGCTCGCCGCTCGCCGATGCACCGCGCTACGCCGCGCATTGGATGACCGCCATCGAACACTTGTGGCAGCAAAGAACCCAGGAGATCGCGCCATGACGGTGATCGATCAGAGCGCCTTCTCGCTCGTCGAGGACGGCCTCGTCCATCATCGCGACGGCCGCTTGCAAGAGGCGCGTGCCCGCTACGAAGCGGCACTCGCGCGCATGCCTCGTCACGCCGATGCCTTGCACTTGCTTGGCGTAATCGCCATGCAAGAGCAGCGCCATGCCGACGCGCTCAACTTGATCGGACGTGCGATCGAAATCAGCCCGCAGGCGACGTATTTCGACAATCTCGGCTGTGCGCTGCGAAGCTGGGGCAAGCTCGAGGCCGCCGTGGAAAGCCATGAACAGGCGCTCGCGCTCGATCCCAAGCACTTTCGCGCCTACAACAATCTCGGCATGATCCTGCAGCAGATGCGTCTGCCTGCCGCCGCCGCCGCGCGTTTTCGTGAAGCGGTCGAGGTTAATCCTCGGTTCGCCGAAGCGCACTGCAATCTCGGTAACGTGCTGCGTGAATTGGGCGACGCCGAGACAGCGGAAGTGCATTGTCGCCGTGCGATCGCACTGCATCCTCAGTTCGGCGAGGCCCACAACAATCTCGGCAACGCACTGAAGACGCAGCGCAGGCTGGCCGAGGCGGCCGCTTGCTACGAGCAGGCGCAGCGTTTGTTGCCTCACGAGCCGCAAGTCGCGCTGAACCTTGGCATCGTGCTGCGCGAGACAGGCGAGCATGAAGCGGCGATCGCGGCTTTCCGCCGCGCGATCGCGCTCAGGCCGACGTGGAGCGAAGCGTGGAGCAACCTGCTGTTCACGTTGAGCTTCGCGCAGGACATCGCATCGCACGACTATTTGACCGAAGCACTGGTATTCGGCCGCGTGGCGCATCAACAGGCGCGGCCGTTCGTGGATTGGCTCGTGAATCGAACCCCCGGCGCGCCGCTGCGGATCGGTTTCGTCTCGGGCGACTTTCGCACGCATCCGGTCGGGTTCTTTCTCGAGAGCGTGCTCGCGCATCTGGACCCGACGCGCGTGCAACTCATCGGTTATTCGACGCGCGCTTACGAGGATGCGCTGACACAACGCTTGAAGCCGCGCTTCGCTGCATGGCGCAGCTTGGTGGGCGTAAGCGACGAAGCGGCCGCGACGGCGATTCGCAACGATGGCGTGCATATCCTGTTCGACATGGCGGGGCATACCGATGCGAACCGCTTGCCCGTATTCGCGTGGAAGCCCGCGCCCGTGCAGGTGAGTTGGATCGGCTACTTCGCGTCGACGGGGTTGTCTGCGATCGACTACGTGCTCGGCGACGAATGGGTGCTGCCGGATAACGAAGCGGGCCATTTCATTGAAAAACCGTGGCGCCTGCCGCACGGCTATCTTTGCTTTACACCGCCCGAGCCCGCCGTGGCGATCGACCGCGCGACACTGAGCGATACGACTCGCGCGCTGACGTTCGGTTGCTTCAGCGATCTCGTGAAGGTCAATGACCGAGTGGTGACGGTGTGGTCGCGCATCTTGCACGCGGTGCCGGGCGCGCGGCTGTTGTTGAAGGCCCAACAGCTTGCCGACGAAGCGCAGCGCGCGGCGACGCTCGCCCGTTTCGCCGCGCACGGCATTGCATCCGATCGGCTGGAATTGGAAGGGCCTTCGGCGAGAGCGGACTATTTGGCGGCGTACAACCGCGTCGACATCTCGCTGAGCCCGTTCCCGTATCCGGGCGGCACCACGACGGCGGAGAGCCTGTGGATGGGCGTGCCGGTGCTATGCCGGCATGGCGATCGCTTCCTCGGGCACCTGTGCGAAAGCGTGGTGCAAAGCGTCGATCTCGGCGATTGGATCGCGCTCGACGACGACGACTATGTCGCAAAAGCGGCGGCTTTCGCAGCCGATCGAGATGCGTTGGCGACGCTGCGCGCACAACTGCGCACGCGCGTATTGGCCTCGTCCTTGTGCAACCCCGAGCGCTTCGCGCGCACGCTCGAAGCGCAGTTCGATGCGATGTGGCGCGCGCACACGAACGGTGCCGCGCAGCCCTGAGCCCTGGTTACGACATTCCGTTCGCGCGACGCGCTGTGGTGAGCAGCGTGTTGCGCACCTGCTGGAACATCTTCAGATAATTGTGGCTGCCGTGCTCGATCGCGGCCGTCTTTAGCGCGTCGAGTACGAGCAGATCGGCCGGATAAGGGCTCACGATCGAACCCGACATCGGCAGGCGCAGCGGATCGAAATGCCGCACGCGCCAGTGCCGCTCGCCTAGCAGCAGCAGCGAAACGACGCGTTCCTGCATGAATACCTTGGCCGGCACGAACCCGCCCGCATAGGGAATCGAACTGTTCAGCAACTGGGCGAGCGCGCTCGAGCCGGCTTCCGCCACCGAGAACAACACTTCGTTGATGGCGAGCCAACGCCGCCAAAAGGCCGGCGTCGCGACAAAGTAATTGCAGAAAATGCTGTGGCGAGAGTCCATTACCGCGTTGTGGGGATCGATACCCGGCGCGACGAAGGCAACGGCCTGCTCGAACACGGGCCAGCTGTTCGCATGGTTGGTGGCCGCCTGCTCGAACGTATTCAGATGGATCGCGCCTTGATCGAAGAACGGCGAGAATCCGATTACGTCGACGTCGCGCGGCACCGTGGCGATGAACTCATGCACGGCGGCGGAATCGAGCGTCGTCTTCTTGCCGAACTTCGGCGAAAAAAAGCCATAAAGCGTGTTCTCGTCCAGCTTGTGTTGTTGCAGATAGCCGCGCATCGGCCAATACTCGCGCCAGTCCGGCCGCTGGCCGCAATTGTCGAGCGGGATGAAGCCAGGATCGAGTTGCGCGCGCGTCTCCTCTGAGTAATAGATCTGACGGATTTCGACGCGGCGGGGGCCGGCCGAGGGGCTCGACGGTACGTGCATGAATGAATCTCAGTCTGCTGAACGTGGCTTGGCCGCGCGCCACGCGGGCGCACGGCGGCAAGTTGACAGTGTGCCGGCCGGCAGCCGCGCTTCATTGCTGGAACAGCGTGCCAATTGCGGCTCAATTCGACCGCAGCAACGGCCGCGATCGGCGTACGGCACATTCACAAAAAAAATAAAGCCGCATCGCTGCGGCTTCGAGGGTGACACCCCGCACCAGCTTCATGCGGTTGTTCTTCGTTTTGTTGTACTGCGTCGCTTGGGCCTGCGCGATCAGCGCATCTGCCCGGTCGACAGGTACTGACGCGCCGCCGAAACGCGCTGGTTTGCATCGCTGTGAGTGGCCGCCACGGCGTCGCGCGCGGCCGAGGCCTTATCCATGATCGACGCGTTGAGCGCCATGATTTCGCGGATCTTCGCGAGGTCTTCGTCCGTCTGCTCGGCTTCGAGCGCCATCAAAAGCGGCGAGCGCTCTTGGACGAGATCGGCGGCGAACGCGAAGTCGCCCGCGTCGAGCGCCGCGACGAGGGTGCGCGTCAACTCATAGGCGCGCGCGAGTGTTTCGTTCGACATGGTGGCGAACTCCCGTTTCAGTACTTGCGAATTACGACGTCTTGTTCATCGTGCCGGCAGCGCCGTTGCCGCCGAACAGTTGGTTCAAATAGGTGGTGTTGCTTTGCGTCTGCGACATGATCGTATTGAGCTGCGTGAACTGGGCCTGATATTGCGACGTCAGCGATGCTTGATAGGCCGCCAGGCTCGATTGCGCGGCCTGCTGCGACGTCAGGTCGGCTTGCAGCGTCGAATTGCGTTGAGCGATTTGGCCCGTGACGGCGGAGGTGTACGAGCTGATGAACGAACTCAACTGCTGGCCGATGCCGTTGGTGGCGTTGAACGTGTTCGACACCATCGACGGCGTCGCCGCGAGTGTCGATTGCAGCGTCGAGCTGGTGAGCGTGACGGTACCGTCGTCGTTCAGGTCCATGCCGAGTTGGGCGAGGCTGTAGGTCGTACCGCCGACCGTGATGCCGCTCGCCATGATCGAGGCAATGCCGTTGACGGCCGAGTTCAACATCGCGTCGCCAAGCAGCGGGCCGGCGGTGTTGCTCGTCGAGTTGTACGAGGACAGCGACTTCACCGTGGAGATCCACGCGTTATAGGCCGTCGTGAAGTTCTGCATGGCCGTGACGATCGACGACGTGTCCGTCGCAACGGCAAGCGTCTGCGTCGTGCCCACGGAGGCCGAGGTGAGGCTCAGCGTGACGCCCGACATGGCCGTCGTCACGTTGTTGCTCGCGCTGTCGACCGGCGTGCCGCTGACCGTCAGCTTCGCGTCTTGGCCGGCGGTCACTTGCGTGAACTTGGCGGTGGCCATGCCTGTATCGACGGTCGGATCGGCCGACACCGTCACCGTGTTGGCCAGGCCCGTTTGCGTCGAGGTCAGCACGAGATGCTGGCCGTCCGTACCCGTGACGACGGAGGCCGTTACGCCGGGGTTGTTCGTTGCGCTGTTGATCGCCGAGGCGATGCCGGAAAGCGTGTTGTTCGAGGACGTCAGCGCGATCGTCATCGTGTTCGAGCCGACGCCGATATTCAGGTTGCCCGTGCCGAGCGTGGCGTTCGCGGCATAGGCCGCCGACGAAATCTGGTTGGCGGTGGCGATCTGCTGCACGCTCACGGTGTATGAGCCGGCAGCTGCGCTGCTCGCCGTGGTCGCCGTGATGCCCGAGCCGCTCATGGTGGCGGAAAGCTGCGTGAAAGCGCTGCCATCGGACAGGCCGCTCAGCGAGCCAAGCAGATTGGACATCGACGATTGCATCGAACCGAGCGCCGACAACTGCGTGTTGTCGCTGTTCACGGCGGTGGCGATCGTCATCGATTGTGCCGCGGTGGCACCCGTCACCAGTGCGGAGACAAGCGTGTTCACGTCGAGCTGCGAGTTCGTGACGCCGCTCAGAATGGACTGTGCCGCTTGCTGAAGAACTGAATTGCCCGAAGATACGGTACTCATGCCAAGCTCCGTCTGATGCCGCCCAATGATTAATCTCTATGAGGCCGCTCGTTCAAAGACCGGCCAGCTACCAATGCGTAACGGGAGGCATGCCTCCCGCTGCGTTTAATGCTTGTTGCCGGACCCCTGCGAGGCGAAAGCTTCGTGCGGGGCCGGCTGCGCGGCGAGATCGAACCGCATCTCGCCGTGCGTGGCTCGCGCTTAACCTTACTGGAGGAGCTTGAGCACTTGTTGCGGCAGCGAGTTCGCTTGCGCGAGCACCGAGATACCGGCTTGTTGCAGCACTTGCGCCTTCGACAGGTTGGCCGTTTCTTGCGCGAAGTTCGCATCGACGATCTGCGACTGAGCGGACGCCAGGTTCGTCGATTCCGTTTGCGTGTTCGTGATCGCAGCCGAGAACGTGTTCTGCGTTGCGCCGAGCGTTGCTTGGAAGTTGTTCACTTGCGCCAGCGCAGCGTCGATCGCCGTGATCGCGTTTTGAGCGCCCGACGTCGAAGAGATGTCAACGCCCGACACGCCGAGGCCCGTCGTCGTCCACGACGTCGTACCGAAGTTCGCCGTCAGCGTTTGGTTGGCGCTCGCGCCGACTTGGAAGTTCACGCTGCCGAGGCCACCCAGCACGGATTGGCCGTTGAAGGTGGTTTGCGATTCAACGCGGTTGATTTC
>JBQCDS010000718.1:0-3592 GCA_051961035.1 Trinickia sp.
AGTTTTCACTACTGGCGCAATCGCGGCTTCGCGCAAAAGCGCGAATTCGTCTGCGTCGCGAACGGCTATCACGGCGAGACGATCGGCGCACTCGGCGTGACCGATGTCGCATTGTTTAGGGATGCTTACGATCCGCTGATCCGCTCCGCTCATATCGTGGCCTCGCCCGATGCTCGCCTTGCCGAACCCGGAGAAACCGCGCACGACGTCGCGCGGCGCGCGCTCGACGACGTTCGCACGCTGTTGCAAGCGCATGGCAAGCGCATCGCCGCGCTCATCGTCGAGCCGCTCGTGCAATGCGCGGCCGGCATGGCGATGCACGATAGCAGCTATGTGTCCGGGCTGCGCGCGCTGTGCGACGAGTACGACGTGCATTTGATCGCCGACGAAATCGCTGTCGGCTGTGGCCGCACGGGCACGTTCTTCGCGTGCGAGCAAGCGTCGATCTGGCCGGACTTCCTCTGTCTATCGAAGGGAATCAGCGGCGGCTATCTGCCGCTTTCGCTCGTGCTCTCGCGCGACGAAATCTATCGCGCCTTCTATGACGACGACACGGCGCGCGGCTTCCTGCACTCGCATTCGTATACGGGCAACCCACTCGCTTGCCGCGCCGCGCTCGCGACACTCGATCTGTTCGAGCGCGACGATGTACTCGCGCGAAATGAGCGCAAGGCGGCCGAACTGATGGAGGCGCTCGCGCCGCTTCGTTCGCATCACGCTGTACGGCACTTTCGTCGTACCGGTACGATCATCGCGTTCGACGCGGCGATCGACAGCGATGCCGCCCGCACGTTCTCGCGCCGATTTTTCGAGCAAGCGCTATCGCGCGAGCTGCTGCTGCGCCCCATCGGCACGACCGTCTACCTGATGCCGCCTTACATTTTGGACTCCGAAGCAATCGCGCTGTTGGCCACGCGCACGCGCGAAACGTTCGAAGCCACACTGGACGAGGCGGTGCAATGACGTTCCTGCTCGATACGCTGCAAGAAGGGCTTGCCGATCTCGATGCACGTGGCCTCACGCGTCGGCGGCGCATCGCCGATACACCCTGTGCCGCGCATATGACGGTGGACGGCCGCGCGATCGTCGGCTTCGCGAGCAACGATTACCTCGGCCTCGCCGCGCATCCGCGATTGGCCGATGCCGTCGCCGAGGGCGCGCACCGCTACGGGTCGGGCAGCGGCGGCTCGCATCTGCTCGGCGGCCATTCGCGCGCGCACGCCATGCTCGAGGACGAACTCGCCACCTTCGCGGGCGGCTTTGTCGACAAGCCCCGAGCGCTGACGTTCTCGACGGGCTACATGTCGAATCTCGCTGCCGTGACGGCGCTCGCGGGGCGCGGCACGACGTTGTTCTCCGACGCCCTGAACCACGCGTCGCTCATCGACGGTGCTCGCCTATCGCGCGCCGAGGTGCAGATCTACCCGCATGCCGACACCGAAGCGCTCTCGGCGATGCTCGAAGCGTCCGACGCCTCGGTGAAGGCGATCGTCACCGATTCCGTGTTCAGCATGGACGGCAGCATCGCACCGCTCGCGCGGCTGCTGGCATTGGCGGAGCGGCACGGCGCGTGGCTCATCGTCGACGATGCGCACGGCTTCGGCGTGCTCGGCCCGCAAGGTCGCGGCGCCGTGGCGCACGCCGCGCTTCGCTCGCCGCAGCTCGTCTATCTCTGCACGTTCGGCAAGGCCGTCGGCGTGGCCGGGGCCGCCGCCATCGCACACGAAACCGTCATCGAATGGCTGTTGCAGCGCGCGCGGCCGTATATTTTCACGACCGCCGCCTCGCCGGCCGTCGCGCATGCCGTCTCCGCCAGCCTCGCCTTGATCGCCGGCGAGGAAGGCGAAACGCGCCGCCAGCATCTGGCCGCGCTGATCGCGCGCACACGCGAGATTCTGCAGCACACGCGCTGGCGCCCCATCGATTCGCCGACAGCCGTGCAGCCGCTCATCATCGGCAGCAACGAGGAAACACTCGCACTCGCTGCCCGCATGGACGACGAAGGCTTGTGGGTGCCGGCCATCCGGCCGCCGACCGTACCGGTCGGAACCTCGCGCCTGCGCGTCTCGCTGTCGGCTGGACACAGCTTCGACGACCTCGATCGGCTGCACGCCGCCCTCATTCGCACGGGAGAACCTGCATGAGTTCGCCGCTTTCGCTATTCGTCACCGGTACCGATACGGAGATCGGCAAGACCCTCGTTTCCTGCGCACTACTGCGCGGGTTCGCCAAGGCCGGCTTGTCCGCCGCCGCGATGAAGCCCGTCGCCGCCGGCGCGTATTTCAGCGCGGAAGACGGCATGTGGCACAACGAAGACGCCGATCAACTCGACGCCGCCGCCGGCGCCCTGCTGCCGCCCGACGTCAGGACGCCGTATTTGCTCAAGGCCCCGGCCGCGCCGCACATCGTGGCCGCGCAGGAAGGCCGAACGCTCGAGTTGGCACCGATCGTCGAGTGTCACCGCGAAGCGCTGCGGCGCGCCGACGTCGTGGTCGTCGAAGGCGTGGGCGGCTTTCGCGTGCCGCTCGATCGCAAGCGCGACACCGCCGATCTGGCGCTCGCACTGGGGTTGCCTGTCGTGCTTGTCGTCGGCATGCGGCTCGGATGCATCAACCACGCCTTGCTCACGGCCGAGGCGATCGCCTCGCGCGGCCTGCATCTCGTGGGCTGGGTCGCCAATATCGTCGATCCCGAGATGCGGTTTCCCGATGAGAACATCGAAACCATCCGCGAGTGGCTCGCCCGCGAGCACGGCGTGCCGCTCATCGGCACGGTGCCGCACCTCGCGCCGCCGTCGCCGGACCAGGCCGCGTCACACCTGGACATGACCGCGCTCCTGGCCGCGCTGCGCGGGCACGCAGGTTGATCGTCCGCATTGAACTTTCTCTTTCGACACGACCCTTTCGATTCAATCGATCTCCAACTGGATCAACGACAATGACTGAAGCCCAACACGCTACGCCCACCGCTTCGCCGAACCACGACACGGCGCTCGGCAACGATGCGAAGGCGAGCAATACGCAGCGGTGGCGGGTCGCCGACGTCGTCGCACTGTACGAGTTGCCGTTCAATGATCTGCTCTACCGGGCGCAGCAAACGCATCGCGAGCATTTCGACGCGAACGAGATTCAACTGTCGACGCTGCTCTCGATCAAAACAGGCGGTTGCGAGGAAGACTGCAAATACTGCTCGCAATCGTCGCACTATGACACGGGGCTCAAGGCCGAAAAGCTGATGGATGTGGACGCGGTGCTCGATGCGGCGCGTGTCGCGAAGGAAAACGGTGCGACGCGCTTTTGCATGGGCGCGGCATGGCGCAGCCCGAAGGAGCGCCACCTCGAGCCGATCGCGCAAATGATTCGCGGCGTGAAGGCGATGGGCCTCGAGACGTGCATGACGCTCGGCATGCTCGAGCGCGATCAAGCGAAGACACTGCGCGAGGCGGGGCTTGATTACTACAACCACAACCTCGATACGTCGCCCGAGTTTTACGGACAAATCATTTCGACGCGCAGCTACCAAGAGCGCCTGGATACGCTCGACCATGTGCGCGACGCGGGCATCAACGTCTGCTGCGGCGGCATCGTCGGCA
>JBQCDS010000719.1:0-10566 GCA_051961035.1 Trinickia sp.
CGAAAGCGGCTGCCGCGCACCCCCAAGTGCTGCTGAAAACGAGCGACGGCGATATCAAGGTCGAGCTCTACCCCGAGCAAGCGCCCAAGACGGTTGCGAACTTCCTCGATTACGTGAAATCCGGACAATACAGCGGCACGATCTTTCATCGCGTGATCAAGGGCTTCATGATTCAAGGCGGCGGCTATACGACGAGCTTTGCGGAAAAACCGACACGCGCACCGATTCCGCTCGAAAGCCGCAACGGTCTGAAAAACACGACAGGCACGATTGCGATGGCACGCACGGGCGATCCGAACTCGGCAACCGATCAATTCTTCATCAACACCGTCGACAACGCCGGGCTCGACTATCCGAATCCGGACGGCAACGGTTATGCGGTGTTCGGCAAAGTCGTGTCGGGTATGGATGTGGTGAAGAAAATCGAAGCGACGCCCACCACCACGCGCGGGCCGATGTCCGACGTCCCGCAACAACCGATCGTCATTCAATCGGCAACGGTCGTATCGAAATAGCGCCACCGCTCTCGCCGCCGGCGCAGCCCGCGCCGGCCAGGCTCTTTAGAAAGGAAAGGAATCCATCATGGTCGAACTACATACGAACCACGGCGTCATCAAGCTCCAACTCGACGCCGAGAAAGCCCCCAAGACGGTCGAAAACTTCCTTAACTACGTCAAGAAAGGCCATTACGACAACACGGTGTTCCACCGCGTCATCGACGGCTTCATGATCCAAGGCGGCGGCTTCGAGCCCGGCATGAAGCAAAAGCCGACCGACGCACCGATCGACAACGAAGCGAACAACGGCCTGAAGAACGTCAAGGGCTCCGTCGCCATGGCTCGCACGAACGATCCGCATTCGGCAACGGCGCAATTCTTCATCAACGTCAACGACAACGACTTCCTCAATCACACGTCGCCCACACCGCAAGGCTGGGGCTACACGGTGTTCGGCAATGTCGTGGAAGGGCTCGATGTCGTCGAAAAAATCAAGAAGGTCCGCACGGGCTCGAAGGGTTTTCATCAGGACGTGCCGCTCGATGATGTCATCATCGAGAAAGCGGTCGTAGTCGATTGAACACGAGCATCATCCGAGATTCGGGGATCTCGGCGCGGCAAGATGGCGGGCCTCGCAACGTCGAGGCCAGCATTCCGCACGAGCATGGCCACGCGCGCCCGCATGCACCGCGGCCGCTGTTGCTGATCTCCGATCTGCATCTGAGCACGTCGATTCCGCGCACGGTCGACGCGTTCGAGCATTTCATTCGCTTCACGGCCGATAGTGCCGATTCGGTGTTCGTGCTCGGCGATTTATTCGAGTATTGGATCGGCGATGACATGCTCGGTGCCGATCCGTTCGCCGCACGCATCGCGGCGATCCTGCACACGCTGTCCGAACGCGGCATCGCCTTGTACGTGATGCACGGCAACCGCGATTTTCTGCTCGGCAAGCGGTTCATGAAGGCAGCGGGCGCGATTTGGCTGCCCGATCCGTTCGTGATGACCGCATTCGGTGCGCGCATCGTGCTCGCGCATGGCGATGCCCTTTGCACGGCCGATCGCAAATACCAAACGTTTCGACGTTTCGCGAGGTGGCGCGCCGCTCAACTCATGTTTCTCGCATGGCCGTTCAGATGGCGGCACGCCCTTGCCGAGCGCATGCGCGCCTCGAGCGAGGAAGGCCGCACGCGCCCGCCTTCGCCGCTTTATGACGTCACGCATGAAAGCGTCGATGCGCTGTTCCGCTCGAGTCATACGACAACGATGATTCACGGGCACACGCACAAGCCCGCGCGCCATCAAGAAATGGGCGGCACGCGTTGGGTGTTGCCCGATTGGGACTTCGATCACGGCACGCGCCGGGGCGGCTATCTGCGCATCGACGCGGAAGGCATTCACGCCCTTCCGCTCGATTGACACGCGGCCCGCGCGCGGGAATGGCAGCGGCTTGCGGATCGACTGGCTCGCCCCCCCGCAGGTATCTCGCTGATCGAGCGTTAGCTGGCGCCCGCCGGGGTGTCGACGTGCGCCGCCGCCACCGCCCCCTGGATCGCAGCCGACAGGCGCGGCAAATCCACGGCCGATGCGTCGACGCTTTGCAGCGCCTCGAGCCGCGCGCCCAGTCGCTCGAGTGCGGCGACGATCTCATCGACGCGCTGCTTTTCGTTCGAGGCGTGATCGATGAGCCCATGCAGCGCGAGGGATACGGGATCCTCCGCATTGGGCGTGATGCCGTAAGCGAAAAACGCGGCGTGTTCGGGAGAGCGCTGCGGATCGGCCGGTTTGATGACGCGCGCGGGATTGCCCACCGCCGTGCAGCCGGCCGGCACCGGTTTGTTCACGACCGCGTTCGAGCCGATCTTCGCGTCCTCGCCTACCGTGAAGCCGCCTAGCACTTTCGCGCCCGCGCCGACCACGACGCCGCGTGCGAGCGTCGGGTGGCGTTTCGAGCCGCGCGTGAGCGACGTGCCGCCGAGCGTCACGCCTTGGTAGATCGTGCAATCGTCACCGATTTCCGCCGTCTCGCCCACGACGACACCCATGCCGTGATCGATGAACACGCGACGGCCGATCGTCGCACCCGGATGGATTTCGATTCCCGTCAAGAACCGCGCGAGCTGCGAAATGAAGCGCGCGAGCCAATGGCGCCGCGCCAGCCAGCAGCGATGCGCGAGCCGATGAAACACGAGCGCGTGCAGCCCCGGGTAACAGGTGAGCACTTCCCAGGCGCTGCGAGCGGCGGGGTCCCGCTCTCGAATGGTGGCAATGTCTTCGCGAAGTCTCTTGAACATGGTCGGATCGCTGAAAGAGTGAGCCGTTGTCGTGGGCGCGACGGCGAACGCGTCGATATGACGTGCTGCGATTTGCTTATGAGGCTCGGCCGATTGTATGTGCATCGCGCGATAGGTGCTGACGCATCGCAATCGTCCCTGCTGCGCGCAGGGATTTTGGCGGCCACCCGCGCCGAGTTCTCGGTTTTTTACGCCGTGACGCCACGCCTCGCCGGCCACGCCTCGTCGGCCGCACCTCGCCGGCCACACCTCGCCGGCCACACCTCGCCGGCCGCGTCAGGACGAAGACGGCCTATTCCCGCCGTGCGCCCTGAGCAAAATGTGCTTGGCAATGCCGCGAACGATGTTGACTTCCTCGCGTTCGAGACCGGCCCGCGCAAACAGCCTGCGCAGTCTCGACATCAGTTTTTTGGGGTTGGCCGGATCGAGGAACTCGAGTGCGATGAGCGCGTTCTCGAGGTGGACGTACATCCGTTCGATATCGTCGTTGGGCGCACGCGCGCCGATGGCGGCTTCGTCGGCTTGCGCGCCGCCCGCGAGGGCTTCGTCCGCGAGATACGCGATCCGCAGTTCATAAGCCAGCACTTGCACGGCCTGCGCGAGATTGAGCGAACTGTAGGCCGGATTGGCCGGGATGTGAGCGAGCGCGCTGCACCGTTCGACGTGCTCGTTGGAGAGCCCCGTACGCTCGTTGCCGAACACGAATGCGATATCGCCGCCCGGCGCGTAGGCACGCGCCTCGCTCGCGGCTTCGCGCGGCGCGAGCTGCGGGGGACCGTATTCGCGCATGCGCGCCGTCAGCGCGACCGACCAAGTTACACCGGCTAATGCATCGGAGATCGTCGGCACGATGCGCGCCGAGGCCAGCACGTCTTCGGCGCCGCTTGCCATGGCGATCGCTTCCGGGTCCGTCTGCACGTGGGCCAAGCGCGGCGCGACGAGGACAAGCCGCGAGAACCCCATCGTCTTGAGCGCGCGCGCGGCAGCGCCGACGTTACCGGGGTGACTAGGCTCGACAAGGACGAACAATGTCGAGGTGAAGCCGCCGTGCGGGCCCGACGCACAGGTATGAACGGTGGCCGACGGCGAATGCGAGGGAGAACGATTCAAGGTAACGAGATCGAGATCGACGAAAAAACGGCAAACGAGGAAGGGCCCATGCCCCACATCGCGATATGGTATCGCGCTCGCCGCTCGAGCGGGCACCGCGCGCTCGCCACGAGCGGTGCCGCCGGGCCGAACATGGCTTCATTCCAACGTTCGAGCCGAGCCGCCCCGAAGTTCAGGTAAAATCGCATGACTTATGCCTTGCGCGCCGGTCGATCGTCGTTCTTGCGCGCATGCACCTTGCTCTTCTTCAATTCGCTTTTCGCTTTCGTCGACGCCAACGCCCGCCCTTTCCAGGCGGTTTGGCCAATTGCCGCGGCACTCGCACCGCCACGGAATAAGGAACTCGTTTTATGCACCCGATGCTCAACATTGCCGTCAAGGCCGCCCGTCGCGCCGGACAAATCATCAATCGCGCCTCGCTCGATCTCGATCTGATCCAAGTCAGCAAGAAACAGCACAACGATTTCGTGACGGAAGTCGACAAAGCGGCCGAAGCGGCGATCATCGACACGCTCAAAACCGCGTATCCCGACCACGCGATCCTTGCCGAGGAGTCGGGCCGCTCCGAGAACGAATCCGACTACGTCTGGATCATCGATCCGCTCGACGGCACCACGAATTTCATCCACGGCCTGCCCTACTACGGCGTGTCGATCGCACTGGCGCACCGGGGCATCGTCACGCAAGCCGTCGTCTACGATCCGACTAGCAACGATCTGTTCACCGCCTCGCGCGGCCGCGGTGCTTACCTGAACGATCGCCGCATTCGCGTCGGCCGTCGCGATCGCCTGGCCGACGGCCTCATCGGCACGGGCTTCCCGTTTCGCGAAGACGACCGCCTCGAGGCGTACTGCCGCCTGTTCGCCGAAATGACGCGTTCGTGCACGGGCTTGCGCCGCCCGGGGGCGGCCGCGCTCGACTTGGCCAACGTGGCGGCCGGGCGGCTCGACGGTTTCTTCGAGCAAGGCCTCTCGCCGTGGGACATGGCGGCCGGCAGCTTGCTCATCACGGAAGCGGGCGGCCTCGTCGGCAATTACACGGGCGACTCCGACTTCCTCCAACTCGGCGAGATCGTCGCGGGCAATCCCAAGATTTACGCGCAGATGGTGCCCATCTTGAGCCCCTACAGCCGCGCAGCGAAGAACGACTGACGCACGATCGACGCTCGCTTCTAGCGCAATGCGTGCATAGCTCGGCAAGGGCGGCTTCGGCCGCCTTTTTGCTTACAGGTCTTCTTTTTTGCCGAGCGCGGGCATGGCTCGGGCCGATCGGATGAAAAAAGGCTTCTACACGATCATCGCCGCGCAGTTCGTTTCGTCGCTGGCCGACAACGCCCTGCTGATCGCCGCGATCGCCCTGCTCGGCGCAATGCACGCGGCCAGTTGGTTCACGCCGCTCTTGCAGATCCTGTTCACGACCTCGTATGTCGTGCTGGCGCCGTTCGCCGGTGCGTTCGCCGACGCGCTGCAAAAGCGCTACGTCATGTTCGCGGCCAATGCACTGAAAGCGATCGGCTGCGCGATGATGCTCGCCAACGTGCACCCTATGATTGCTTACGGCGTGGTGGGGATCGGCGCCGCCGCCTATTCCCCCGCCAAATACGGCATCCTCACGGAGCTTTTGCCTGCGCAGCGTCTCGTGGCCGCGAACGCTTGGCTCGAATCCGCGACGGTCCTCTCGACGATCGTCGGCACCGCGCTCGGCGGCGCGCTCATCAGCCCCTACGCTGCGCATCTCGTGCAGGGCCGGCCGTTGGGATTCATTCGCGATGCCGCGGATTTTGCGATGTTCGCCGTCATGATCGTTTATGCGGCGGCGGCGCTCATCAACATCGGCATCCCCGATACCGGCGCGCGTTACCCGAATCGGCTGCGTGAGCCGCAGCGGCTCGTCGGTGAATTCGTCGATTGTTTCAACTTGCTCTGGCGCGACGAACTCGCGCAAATCGCCCTGTGGGTGACGACGCTGATGTGGGCCGCCGCCGTCACGCTGCAATTGCTCGTGCTCAAGTGGGCCGCGGTGAATTTGGGGCTGACGCTATCGAAGGCGGCGCTCATGCAAGGCGCGGCCGGCATCGGAATCGCGCTTGGCGCGGGCGCGGCCGCAGCGCTCGTCCCGCTCGCGCGCTCGTTGAAGGTGCTGCCCGTGGGCATCGCGGCGGGCATCGTCGCCGGCGCGATGGCGTTCTATGGCAAGTGGCTGTTCCCGCCCACGGCCGGCGTGCATCTCGGCGGCCATTTCATCGCGGGGTATCTCTTGCTCGCCTACCCGCTCATGATCCTGCTCGGGGGCCTGGCCGGCTATTTCATCGTACCGATGAACGCGCTGTTGCAGCATCGCGGCGCGACGCTGATCACGGCCGGACACTCGATCGCCGTGCAGAACTTCAACCAAAACCTGGCGGTGCTGTTGATGCTCGGTGCGTATGCGCTGCTGTTGCGCGCGAACATGCCCGTGCAATGGATCATCGTGACGTTCGGTGTATTCGTTTGCGCGATGATTTGGCTCGCGAAACGGCGCAGCGCAGCGAATGCGCGACGGGTCGACTTGCGGGCGATGATCGGGGATTGAAGCTTAGCGCCGCAACAAAGCGTAAAGCGCTGCGCCAATCCCCTAGAATGTAGGCCTTGTTTGGGCCTCGCTTCCACGAATGCGCCGCGGACGATTGTCGGGTATCTCGCCCCTTTTCACCGCGCGAGCATTGGATTGACTCTTCGAACGAGTGCGCGTGACGTCCACCCACCCGTATAGTCGATCGAACGTCGCCCTGGCCGCGCGCCAGCGTTGGCGCGAAGGCTGACAGAACCGAAAGCGAAGATCCGCATCCGAATACGTTTTCCCGAAAGCCACAATGAAGACCGAAACCAGCGCCGAAGCTCCAGCGGAACAAACGCTCGCGAAGCACACGCCCTACATGCAGCAGTACCTACGCATCAAAGCCGATCATCCCGGCACGTTGCTGTTCTTCCGCATGGGCGATTTCTATGAACTGTTCTTCGACGATGCGGAAAAAGCGGCGCGCCTACTCGATCTCACGCTGACGCAACGCGGCGCATCGGGCGGCAATCCGATCAAGATGGCGGGCGTGCCCTATCACGCCGTCGAGCAGTATCTGGCCAAGCTCGTGAAGTTCGGCGAATCGGCCGCCATCTGCGAACAGATCGGCGATCCCGCCACGTCCAAGGGGCCCGTCGAACGCAAGGTCGTGCGCATCGTCACGCCCGGCACACTGACCGACGCCGCCTTGCTCTCGGAGAAGAACGATCTCTATTTGCTCGCCGCCTGCCCCGCGCACAACAAGCGCGGCGTGACCACGGCAATCGGCCTCGCATGGCTGAACCTGGCAAGCGGGGCATTGCGGCTCGCGCAAGTCGCGCCAGGCGATGTCGGTGCGGCGCTCGAGCGTATTCGGCCGGCCGAAATTCTCGTAGCCGACGGCGCAGCCGACATCATGCCCAGCACGGCATCGGGCACGCTCACGCGCGTGCCGGTTTGGCACTTCGACATCGCATCGGGCGTGCAGCGGCTGTGCGATCAATTGAACGTCGCGAGTCTCGACGGCTTCGGCGCAGACGGGCTCACGAGCGCCTGCGGCGCCGCCGGTGCGGTCCTGCTTTACGCCGCCTCGACGCAAGGCCAGCAGTTGCGCCACGTGCGCAGTTTGAAGGTGGAAAGCGAGTCCGAATACATCGGACTCGATCCGGCCACGCGCCGCAACCTGGAGTTGACCGAAACGCTGCGCGGCGGCGAATCGCCGACACTCTGCTCGCTGCTCGATACCTGTTGCTCGACGATGGGCAGCCGCCTGCTGCGCCATTGGCTCCACCATCCGCCGCGCGCGGCCGCCGTCGCGCAAGCGCGCCAGCAAGCGATCGGCGCACTGCTCGACGCGCCGCACGGCACGAGCCTCGACATGCTGCGCGGCGCGCTGCGCAAAATCGCGGATGTCGAGCGCATCACGGGCCGCCTCGCGCTGCTCTCGGCGCGCCCACGCGACCTCTCGAGCCTGCGCGATACGTTCGCGACGCTGCCCGCCTTGCGCGAACTTGTCACCGCGATGGCGGCCGGCACGCCCGCGCTCGAACGCATCGGCGCCGCGTTGGCGCCGCCGCTCGGCTGCGTCGATTTGCTGGTCCGCGCCGTGGCGCCAGAGCCGGCCGCGATGGTACGCGACGGCGGCGTCATCGCGCGCGGCTATGACAGCGAACTCGACGAGCTACGCGACATCTCCGAAAACTGCGGCCAATTCCTGATCGATCTCGAAGCCCGCGAACGCACCCGTACCGGCATCAACAATTTGCGCGTCGAATACAACAAGGTGCATGGCTTCTATATCGAGGTCACGCGTGGCCAGACGGACAAGGTGCCCGACGACTATCGCCGCCGGCAGACGCTGAAGAACGCAGAGCGCTACATCACGCCCGAACTCAAAGCGTTCGAAGACAAAGCGCTATCGGCGCAAGAGCGAGCGCTCGCACGAGAACGTGCGCTGTACGACGCCCTCTTGCAAGCACTGCTGCCGTTCATCGAAGATTGCCAGCGCGTGGCCGCGGCGCTCGCGGAACTCGATTTGCTCGCCGCGTTCGCGGAACGCGCGCAGGCGCTCGGCTGGGTCGCGCCGGAATTCTCCGAGGAAGGCGGTATCGACATCGAGCAAGGGCGGCACCCCGTCGTCGAAGCGCAAGTCGAACAGTTCGTCGGAAACGATTGCCGCTTGAATGCGCAGCGCAAGCTGCTCCTGATCACCGGCCCGAACATGGGCGGTAAATCCACCTTCATGCGGCAGACCGCACTCATCGCGCTCTTGGCCTATGTCGGCAGCTATGTGCCCGCACAGCGGGCGCGTTTCGGTCCGATCGACCGCATCTTCACGCGCATCGGCGCCGCCGACGATCTCGCGGGCGGTCGTTCGACGTTCATGGTCGAGATGACGGAAGCCGCCGCGATTCTGAATGACGCCACGGAGAAGAGTCTTGTCTTGATGGACGAAATCGGTCGCGGCACGTCGACCTTCGACGGTCTCGCGCTCGCGTGGGCGATCGCGCGCCATCTGCTATCGGCCAACGGCTGCTACACGCTATTCGCCACACATTACTTCGAGCTCACGCAGTTGCCCGCCGAGTTCGCGCAGGCGGCCAACGTGCATTTGTCCGCTGTCGAGCACGGCCACGGGATCGTCTTTCTACATGCCGTCAGCGAAGGCCCGGCAAGCCAGAGCTACGGCTTGCAGGTGGCCCAATTGGCGGGCGTGCCTTCGGCCGTCATTCGCGCGGCGCGCAAGCACCTCGCGCATCTGGAGCAGCAATCGGTCGCGCAGGCCACGCCGCAACTCGATCTCTTCGCCGCGCCCGTGTACGCCGAGGACGCGCCCGCGCCGTCGAGCCATGAAAACGGCGATGCGCACGCCCCGCTCTCCCATCCCGTGCTCGAGCGGCTGAGCGCCCTCGACCCGAACGAGCTTCGCCCACGCGACGCGCTCGATTTGATCTACGAGTTGAGAGAGCTTGCGAGCGCCGCACCCGAGCGCGGTGCCGGAAAGTGCGAGCGGTGAGGGCACGCCGGCGGGCGCATCCGCCACGAGGGATGGCAGCGCTCGCGCTGGCAATCGCCTGCGCGGCGTGCCTAGCCGGGCCCGCGCATGCCGCGCGGACACGCTATGCATTCGCCGTCGTTTCGGGCGTCATGCAAAGCCGCGCGGACGAAGCCGCCGCACAGCGTTTGATCGAAGCCATCGGCCTCGATCCGCACGTGTCGTTCATTGTCTATGACGGTAACGTGAAAGGCGCCAATGAGCGCTGCGCGGACGAGCTTTACGAGCGGCGCCAGCCATTGCTCTCGGCATCGGCAATCCCGCTCGTCTTCATTCCCGGTGAGTACGATTGGGCCGATTGCGCAAGCGTCGCGGGGGGCAGCTATGACGCCGCCGAGCGGCTGGATTTTCTGCGGCAGACCTGGTTTTCGGACACGACCTCGCTCGGTCGGACGACACTCGCGCTAACACGTGAAAGCGAAGTCGCGCGGTTTCATGCGTTTCGCGAAAACGTTCGGTGGGAGGATGAAAACACCGTTTTCGTGGGGCTCGACGTCGTCGGGGGCAATAACCACTACTCGGATGCGGGAGGACGCAACGGCGAATTCGACGATCGCGCCATCGCCTCGGCATTCTGGCTCGAGCACGCGGCCGAATACGCGAAGCGGCACCGCGCAAAAGCGCTCGTCGTGTTCATCGAAGCCGATCCCAACTTCTCGCGCTATGAACAGCACGCCGATCGATTCCCGTGGCTGCGCTTCGCACGGCATCGCAAGCCCGACGGCTATCTCGAATTCAAACGCAGTTTGGTGAAGGCCGCACAAACGTTTCGCGGGCCGGTCGTGTTGATCCATCACAGCGCGCATGCGCCGGCAGGCGGGTTCAAGATCGATCAACCGCTTTACAACGATAAGGGCCAGCGCGTCGCCAATTTGACGCGCATTGCAATCGCGCCGGGCGATGCCTCGACGCAATGGATGCTGTTCAATGTGAATTTCGGCCGGCGCGTGCCGTTTGATGTCAGCCTACGGACGGTGCGCAAGCGGTTACCACCGCTGCCCGCAACACCCGTCTTGCCGATTCAAACGCCGTCATCGGATGTGGGCATGCCCGCGTCAGCGCTTGCACCGCTGCC
>JBQCDS010000720.1:0-4036 GCA_051961035.1 Trinickia sp.
CTCCCGCCAGGCCGCCCCAAGGGGCGTGGAAGGGATTGGGCGGAGCATCGCTCGCCGCCTAAGAAGCCGGCCTCGGTCGGCCTGCGCCCTCTTCGGGGGCAGTGCGCGAATGTGAGCCTGGGGGTGATTCATTACGCCTCCTCTACTGTCTTGGCGCTGCTCAGCGGGGTGGCGCCGTGTGCGTTTCCGCCAAAAAGCTCGATGCGAGATTTCGCAGCCGGTGCCCCGAACAGCTCGATACGCGGCTTTTGCGCAGCCGCTTGGTTTTGACCGTTCGCCGCGAACAATTCCACCTTGCCGCGTTCGCGCGCAGCGCGGGCGTGACGAGCCGCCCGCGCAAGCTCCACTTGCTTGGCGAGCGCCTGCTCGCGCTCGGCCACGGTCGGGTCTTGTTGAAGACGAAGCTTCTTGACCATCGCCTGGCCCGTGTCCGGCATGAACGCCACCTTGCGCGGATGCGCGCCTTGCAAATCCTCGGCGACGATACGGATCTTTTCGAGGCCGAGATAACGGCGCACGAACTCGGCATTGCGGTCGCCGATATTGATCGTCGTCATACCGGCGAGTACCGCCGCGCCGCCGAACACCTTCGCTTCGAAACGCTCGCGACGGCCGCCCATCTTGATGAGTTCGTTGATGAGCACTTCCATCGCATAGGCGCCGTAACGCATCGAATCGGACGCGGCTTGCGCCGGCTGCTCGCCGTCGTCGGGCAGCATGAAATGGTTCATGCCGCCGATGCCGGCCGTTCGATCGTGAATGCAGGCCGCAACGCACGAGCCGAGCACGGTCACGAGCACCATGTCCTCGCGCGTCGTATAGAACTCGTTCGGCAGCAGCTTTACGCCTCGCCGGCCGAAGTGGTTGTCGAAATACAGATTGTTTGCGATCGGAAGTGCGCTCATGCTGCCTCCCGCCGGGGTGGGTAAGCTGCGTTGGCTGCGTTGGCTGCGTTAGCTCGGTGGCTCATACCGTCACCTCCTGGCTGCGAGCGTGCGTGCCGGCGGATGAACGAGCGCCGCCATGAGCGCGACCGTTTTCCTGCATGTCGCGCGTGAGCTCGTACACCGTCTGCCCGCGCAAACGGAACGCCTGCGTGACGTAAGTGAAGTTCTCCGAGTGTCCGGCGAAGAGCAGCCCGCCGGATTTCACGAGCGGCTCGAAGCGCGAGAGCACTTGCGTCTGCGTCGGCTTGTCGAAGTAGATCATCACGTTGCGGCAGAACACCGCGTCGAATTGCTGACGCAGCCCGTAGTCCGCATCGGTCAGGTTCAGCTGCGCGAATCGAATCATCGAACGCAATTCGGGGCGCACTTTCACGAGCCCCGCGTGCGGGCCCGTTCCCTTCAGGAAGAAACGCTTGAGGCGCTCCTGGCTCAACGTCTTCACCTGGTCGAACGAATAGACGCCCGCCTCGCCCTTGGCGAGCACTTGCGTATCGAGATCGGTCGCGAGAATCGTCGCTTGGCGCGCCTGCGATTCGCCGAGCGCCTCGATCAGCGTCATCGCGATCGTGTACGGTTCCTCGCCCGTCGATGCCGCCGAGCACCAGATCGAGATCGGTTGCGGGCGACGCTTCACGAACTCCGCAAGGATGGGAAAGTGGTGCGATTCGCGGAAGAAGGCCGTGAGGTTCGTCGTCAACGCGTTCGTGAACGCCTCCCACTCGGCGGCGCTGTTCTCCGCTTCGAGCAGATCGAGATAGCGACGGAAGCTGTCGAGCCCCCGCGCGCGCAGACGCCGCGCGAGACGGCTGTAGGCCATGTCGCGCTTGTGCTCCGACAGCGAAATGCCGGCGCGCCGATGAATGAGATCGCGTATGCGCGCGAAATCGGCCGAGGTGAACTCGAAGTCGCGCTCGGCGAAGCCGCTGCGATCGAGCACACCCGGCCGCTCATCGGCACGATCGCCAGAGCCGCTCGGCTCGGCCCGCTCGGGCCGGAAAAATGCGCGCGCTGTCGTCATGGTCCTTCTCTCACTTCGTGATGGCTTGGCCGTACCGATGCACCCATGCATCGGCCGCCGGCATGGACGCTTGCGCGCCTTGCATTTGCCGCACCCCGCCCGCGCGTGGGCCGCGCAGCGCAATGAGTTGCCCGATCGCGGACGGGGTGCCGAAACGCCACATGCTCGTTAAGCCTTTCCTGCTGGCGGCGCGCCGCGTTGCGCGCGCCGCCGGTTAAAACGTGTCCCAGTCGTCGTCCGACTTGGCTGCCGATACGGCGGCCGCCGGTGCCGGACTCGTACTCTTGGCCGCCAACAACGTGCTGCGCGCGGCCGCTGCGCTGCCTTTGGCGACAGGTGCAGGTGCGGGTGCGGCGCTGGCAGGGGCGGGCGCTTGCGCGGCGTTACCCGGCACTTGCGTGGCCGGCGCAGGCTTCGCGGCAGGCGCCGCTGCCGCGCTCGGCGTGGCTTGCGCGGCCGGCACGCTCGGCGCCTTTTCGGCTGCCGTTGCCTTGCTTGCGGCCTGCGCATCGCTGACCTGATGCGATAGGCGCGGCGCACTCGCTTGACGGGCGAGCGTCGCCTTCGCGTCGCTCTTGTGCGCCGGCTGGTGCGCTGGCTTGTGCACCAGCGCCGCGAGCGGCTTGGCTGCCGGCTTTACCGTGGCAAGCGCGGGCGAAGCGCTGGGCACGTGCGTGCCGTCGATGCTCCATCGGCCGACAACGCCCTTGAGCTGACGCGTCTGCTCCTCGAGCGATGCCGCGGCGGCCGCCGCCTCTTCCACGAGCGCCGCGTTTTGCTGCGTCACGTCGTCCATCTGCGTGAGCGCGCGGTTCACGCCTTCGATCCCCGTCGATTGCTCTTCCGAGGCCGCGCTGATCTCGCCCATGATGTCGGTCACGCGGCGCACGGCTTGCACGATTTCATCCATCGTCGTGCCGGCGCGGCCGACGAGTTGGGAGCCGCTCGCCACTTTGTCGGCCGAATCGCCGATGAGCGCCTTGATTTCCTTGGCCGCCGCCGCGCTGCGCTGCGCGAGGCTGCGCACTTCGCCGGCCACGACCGCAAAGCCTCGGCCCTGCTCGCCCGCGCGCGCCGCTTCCACGGCCGCGTTGAGCGCCAAAATGTTCGTCTGGAAGGCGATGCCTTCGATCACGCCGATGATGTCGACGACCTTGTTCGAGCTCGTCGCGATGTCTTGCATCGTCGTGACGACTTGGCTCACCACGTCGCCGCCGCGCACGGCGATATCCGACGCGTTGACCGCAAGCTGGCTCGCTTGGCGCGCGTTTTCCGCGTTTTGGCGCACGGTGCCGGTCAGTTGCCCCATGCTCGTCGCCGTTTGCTGAAGCGAGGCGGCTTGCTCTTCGGTGCGCTGCGACAGATCGGTGTTGCCGATCGAGATTTCGCGCGCGCCCACGTCGATCGATTCCGTACCGGCGCGCACGGCCTTGACCATTTCCGTCATCGCTTGCTGCATGCGTGCCACGCCGGCATACAGGCGTCCGACTTCGTTCGTGCCTTGGCCGTTGACCGTGCACGTCAAATCGCCATCCGCGATGCGCTCGAAGTGGGCGATGACCTCGTTGATCGGCGCGACGATGAGCCCGCGCAGCGCGAAGCGGATGAACACCACGAGCACGATCGCCAGCAGCGTCACGGCGATGATCAGCGTGTTCATCAAGCCGATGCGCGCCGCCGATTGACCGTATTGCGACTCGGCGTGATCCTGACGCGCCTTGAGCACGCGCGCCGCCGCATTGTCGAACGCGACGAACATCGGGCTGATCTTCGTATCGGCGATGGCGTGATAGGCGGCCAGATCGCCCGCTTGCGCAGCGGCGAATTCGGGCTCGACGCCGTCGTGCAAGAGCGCCTCGTGGCGTGCGTTCAGTTCGTCGACGAGCGCGGAGTCGATGCCTTCGCGCGGCGTGCTCGAGAACTTGCCCCATGCCTCGTTGGACGACGCGAGCAACTCGTGAGCACGGCCGAGTACCTTCTTCGCTTCGTCGGCGTTGCCCGCTTCGGAGAGGGCACGGAAACGATCGAGCGCGACACGCGAGCGCAGCAAGTAGCTGCCCGCGTCGTCGAG
>JBQCDS010000721.1:0-10529 GCA_051961035.1 Trinickia sp.
ATTCGCTGCGAGCGTTGGCCCGAACCATGATCATGAAACGCATCGTGTCGCTCCTCGAAAGTGATGGAGACCGCTCGTCGACTCCTGCCTTTACGACGAACGAAGCACTCCGCATTCGACATCGACGCGGCTTTGATTGCGATGAAAGTCCACAAAAAGTCGACAAAAGTCGACGAAAACCCGATGAAAGCTCCGTCCCTTATTCGTAGCAGGGCGCAAGGCGCCTGACTTCGACCGTGCACCATTGCGCCGCCGGACATTCGGCCGCGATGGCGAGCGCGTCTTCCTCGCGGTCGCAGTTGAGCAGATAAAAGCCGCCGACCATTTCCTTGGCTTCGGCGAATGGGCCGTCGATCAACCGACGCTCGCCGCCGCGAAGCTCGACGCGCACGGCTTCGTCGGTCGACGCGAGCGATTGCGCGGCGACGAGCAGGCCGCGTTCTGTCAGATCCGCACCGAAGCGGACCATCGAATCGTAGGCGGCGTGGGCTTCGTCGTGCGTGCGCTCGGCGCGTTGGCCGATCGGCTCGACGATCAACAGCAGGTAAGACATGGCGGGACTCCTGGGCAGAGCGCGCCGGGGGCGGCGCGGGGTTCGCCCAAGAGCATAGAGCAGCCGCGCCCGTGATGCCACGACGCGGGCCCGTAGTGGCGGCCGCTACGGAGCGATCGCTCTGGCGTCGGCTTGGCGCAGCGCCAGCATGTTGCCGACGAAGGTATCGGCGATTTGCCGCGCCAGCGCCGCGACGGCTGCGTTGCGGTCCGCGCGCTCGAACGAGAGCTTGGCCGGCAGGACGTACGGCTGCCATTTAGCGGCGTCGTTCGTTGCGCTCGGCGGCGCGCCGATGATGGCAAACGGCGTATCGGGGCCATGCTCGAGGTCGGCGACGGTGACGGAAACCTGCGCGCCGAGTGCTTCGCTTCCGGCACCTTGGCTCTCGGATGCCGCGGCGTCTTGCTCGCCCTGGAGATGGAATACGCCGCCGATCAGCCAGCCCTGCACGGGTGGCGGCTCGCCTGGCGCCAGGTAGCGTGCCGCCACGCCCGCATGGTTGAGCCGCTGGACGACAGCCTGGGCGACGAGCCCCGCGTCGTGTCCGGCGGAATGGGCGTGCAACGCGGTGCGCAGGCGGGCGAGCAACCCCGATGGCGATGCCCCTGCTGGCACGGCGATGAAGTGGGTGACATAGACCGCTTGCGGCACGGCCACCATGGGGGGCGGCCCCGTGCGGGCGACCGCGACGGGCGGCGTGGCCATGGGTGCCGAGGCCGTCGGCGTGACCGTTACCTGCGGGACGAACATCGGCGCGACCGCAACGGGGGTGCCGGTCGTCGGATCGTCGACTACGGGATCGCCGGCTACCGGACCGCCGGCTACCGGACCGCCGGTCACGGGACCACCCGTTACAGAGTCGCCGGTTACAGGATCGCCGGCCGCTGGGCCGTCCGTCTCCGCGTCAAAGGCCGGCGACGCGGCCGCGGGCCTCTCAGTGGGCGTCGCGCCGGGCGGCGTTTGGGCAAAGACGGCCGCTGTCGCGGCCCAAATCGTGAAAGCCGCTATTGCGCGGCCAAAATTTCGCATAACTGCTTGAATCGAATCGGCACTCCGGGCGCTTAGATTACGGCGCGCGGATGACACCCGTCAACGGATTGCCGGGTTCGCGTGCCGATACGGCGTCACTTGACGGAGACATCCGCGAAGTCTTGCCGGCCGAACGCGCTGACCCTGTACCCCTCGACGGATTTGCGCGTGACGGCGCTGGCCGTCGGGTAGCCGAGCGGAATCCAGAGCGCTTCGTCGTGGACGATCTTCTGCGCGGCTTCGTAATCTTTCGTGCGGGCGGCGTGGTCGGACGTCGAGCGAGCGTCGGTGATCAGCTTGTCGAGTTTCGGATCGCAAAAGCGGGCGAAGTTGATTCCCGACTTCACGCCGTTGCAACTGAAGAGCGGCGCGAAATAGTTGTCGGGATCGCCGTTGTCCCCGGCCCATCCCATGAACAGCATATCGTGCTGGCCTTGCTTGGCCTGCTTGATCAGCTCTCCCCATTCGATCACTTTGACGTCGGCTTTTACCCCGATTTTGGCGAGGTCGGCTTGCAGCAGCTCGGCGCCGGCCTTGGGCTTCGGATTGAGCACGCTGCCTTGAGGGCGCAACCAGATCGTCGTGGAAAACCCGTTGGGATAGCCGGCTTGGGCGAGCAGCGCCTTGGCTTTGGCCGGGTCGTAGGGGTACGCCGCGATGGCCTTGTCGTAGCTCCAGGTGGACGGCGGGTAAGGATTCACGGCCGGCGTGGCCGTGTTGTCGAAGACAACGCTCAAGTACGTGGCGCGATCGAACGCCATGTTGATCGCTTGTCGAACGCGTTCGTCGTCGAGGGGTTTATGTTGCGTGTTCAATGCGACGAATGCCGTCATGAACGCCGGCGTTTGCACGACGGCGAGCGACTTGTCGCTCTTTGCGGCGGCCACGTCCTCGGGCTTCGGCGATAGCGCGATCTGACATTCGTCGGCTTTCACCTTTTGCATGCGCACGGACGGATCGGGCGTGATCGCGTAGATGAGCCGCTCGACCTTCGGCTTGGGCCCCCAGTAGGTTGGGTTCGCGTCGTAGCGGATCACGGCGTCCTTCGTGTAGCGCTTCAGCACGAACGGCCCGGTGCCGATCGGCTTGGCGTTCAGATCGATCGTCTTGCCGGCTTTGAGCAGTTGGTCGGCGTACTGCGCGGAGTAGATCGACGCGAAGCCCATCGTCAGCATGGCGACGAACGTCGAATTCGGTTCGTTCAAATCGAACTCGACCGTGCGATCGTCCACCTTCTTGACGGCCTTCACGAGTTTGACGAGCCCCATCGATTGAGCGTGCGGGAAGCCGTTCGGGCCGGCCACCTTGTGCCAGGGATTCGCGTCGTCGAGCATGCGATCGAACGTGAAGACGACATCGTCGGCATCGAGCGGGCGGGTGGGCTTGAAGTAGTCCGTGGTTTGGAAGGCCACGTTCGGACGCAGGTGAAACGTGTACGTCAGGCCATCGTTGCTCACTTCCCACTTCTGCGCCAATGCGGGGACGACCTTCTTGGCTGCCTCATCGTAGTCGACAAGCGTGTTGAAGATGACATCGGCCGATGCGTTCGTCGTCACGAGCGAGTTGAATTGAACGACGTCGAAGCCGTCGGGGCTCGCCTCCGTGCAAACGGTGAGCGGCTTGGCGAATGCAAGGGCCGGTATGACGGCGAGCGTGGCGGCGAGCAGGGTGACGCGCATGGGTTTTCCTTTTCCGATGAGACTTTGTGGCGGCCGAAGGTTGACGCAGCGATGCGGAACGAACCGATGAGCTTAGCCCAAGCGCCGGGTGGCGACAACGACGGGTGTTTTATAAGGTTATGGCGATGTCTTATTCGCCGGCTTGCCGGGCGAGCGCGCGAAGGTAGTCGACACCCGCGATCGCTCGCGAGCCGTACCACGAGATCATTTCGCCATCGACGAGTTCGATGGTCTTGCCGGCTAGACGCGGATCGGCGGCGAGCTCGTCTCTATGCTTGGCGGTGAAGCGGTACGGCTCCGACGAAAGCAGGATCCGTTCGACCTGCGCGAACGCCGGCGCGTCGAAATCGAACGTGGGGTAGCGGTCCGCGCCTGCGAACGCGCCCTGTGCTGCCGGCCAGGTCTGCCAATTCACGAGACGCAACATCGCCGAAATGTAGGTGTTGCGCGCGACGGTCATCCACGGGTCGCGCCAGATCGCGTAGAGCACGTGACGTTCCGGCCAGGATTCTCGCTCGATGGCGGCCAGGCGCGAGGCGAGCGCGTCGGTCAACGCCTGCGCGCTTTCTTCGCAGCCGAAGATGGCACCGATCAGCGCGTATAGCGCGAGGTTGTCGTGCGGCGTGAGCGGGTGCGTGACGATGACGTGCGGGACGAATTGCGCGAGCGTGTCGATCGTCGGCTTCTCGTTTTCGTCGATATTGACGATGACGTGGGTTGGCGCCAGTGCGCGGATGGCATCGATCTTGACGGATTTCGTCCCGCCCACCTTGGGCACCGCCCGAACCGCTTCGCGAGGATGGATGCAAAAGCCCGTGCGGCCCACGACGCGCTCGGTCAGCCCCAACGCGAAAAGCAATTCGGTGATGCTGGGGACGAGCGAGACGATGCGGGGGCGATCGCCTGCACGTGGATGGTCGATTCCGGCGGCATCGGTTCGGAGCATGGGGCGGTGTTTGCGTACGGCCAGTCACGCACCGTATGTTAGCGCGCGCGTTCCATTGCTGGCGATTCGAGTATTCGCGCGACCGATGCGCCGGTGCCGAGGCGAATCACTCCGCCGCGCGCGGCTTTCTCGGCGCCTTTTCGAAAAGCCGATCGTACAGCCATCGTGGCAGCCAGCCGAGCAGCGTCGCGACGATCCGCATCGGCCAAGGAAAGACGGCGAACCGCGTCTTGCGCGCGATAGCCCGGGCCGCTTTCTCGGCGAATCGCTCGGCGTCCATCAGGAACGGCATGGGATAAGGATTGCGAGCCGTCATGGGCGTGCGGATATAGCCCGGTGAAATCGTCACGACGGCCACACCAAACGGCCGCATTTCAACGCGCAGCGATTCCAAATAAGCCAACGCGGCCGCCTTCGACGCGCTATAGGCCGCCGAACCCGGCAGGCCGCGCACGCCCGCCACGCTTGCAATCCCGACAAGGGTGCCATGGCGCGCATCTGCCATCCGCTTGGCGAACGGTTCGAACGTCGCGGCCATGCCGAAGTAATTGACGTCCATGACTTCGCGAAACGTTGCCAGATCGCCGTGTCCCGTCGCCACGCCTTTGCTGATCCCCGCATTGGCGATCACGATATCGGGCGAACCGTGTTCGCCGATAAATTGCGATGCAGCCCGCGCGACAGCGACATCATCGCGAACATCGGCGCAATAGACTGCAATGGAAAGCTGAGGAAACCGTTGGGCGAATTGGTGGAGCGCGCCGAGCCTGCGCGCGACGAGCCCGAGTGTCGCGCCTTGCCGCGCGTATTGCTCGGCAAGGGCCAAGCCGATGCCGCTCGAGGCGCCGGTGATGAAAACCTTCAACGGTGGTGAAGTCATACCGGCGCCCTGCGAATTACATCTTCTTCGCGCGCACTTGCGCGACGAGATAGTTCAACACTTGGATCGTACCGTCGAGGCTATTCGTCGTTGCCGGGCCCGTTTCATACTTGCCTTGGATGGCCAGTGTCGGCACGCCGTCGATCTTGTAGTCCTGAATCATCTGTTTGTCGCGATTCAAATCGGCTTGCGTCGAAAACGAGTTGTAAGCGGCCAAGAACTTCTTTGGATCGACGCCCTGCGTTGCAAGGAATTTGGCTTGGTCTTGCGGCGTCAGCAGATAGTTGTGATTCTCGTGAATTTCATGGAAGACGACGGGCGTCAGCTTTTGTTCGAGGCCAAGCGCATCGAGTGCATGCAGCAACTTCGAATGCGGAATGAAGTCGTCGCGAAAGGCGACGGGCACGCGCTTGAAGACGACATCCGACGGGAGTGCCTTCACCCATTTCTCGAGCAGCGGATCGAACTCGTTGCAGTGCGGGCAGCCGTACCACATGAATTCGATGACTTCGATTTTGCCTGCGGGTACATCGACAGGTTGCGGCGCCTTCAGCACCGTGTAGTCGGTGCCGGCAACGGGCGCGGCCGGCGAAGCGTGCGCGACGCCCACGCCGACGACGGCGAGGCTAACGGAAAACAACAGCGTGCGGATCAGTTTTTTCATTTTCGCTCGTGGGTACGATCAACGTGGGGCGCCGACCTAGCGCAGCCGCCCCGGTTTGCTGCATGCGCCTTCGCGGCTATCGATTTGGACTTGCGCCATCCCCGCTCGGTTCAGCGGCGGGCGGCGCGTGGCCGCCTCTTCGATTACCGCGCGTTACTGCTTGGCGAAGCGAATCACCGCCGTATCGATGCCGGCATCGGACAGGCGTTGGCGCGTCGCATTCATTTCGTCGAATTTCGCGAACGGCCCGATGCGCACACGGAAGTACGTCACGCCGCCGGCATCGCGCTGGGAGACTTTCGACTCGAAGCCTTGGAACGCCAGGCGCGCACGCTGCTGCTCGGCGTCGGCCGCCGTCTTATAGGCGCCCACTTGGAGGAAGTAACCCGTATTGGCTTCGGTCGCGCTGCTCGACGTGCCGTTGTTCGGATGCACGGCGGGTGCGCTCGAAGACGGGGGTACGTTCGCTACTTGCGCGGGCTTCTTCTGCTGGCCTCCATTCGCTTGCGCCTGCGGCTGCTGCTGCGCCGTGGCACTGCCGGCCGTGCTCGATGCACTGCCCGTCGCCGGCACTTCGACGATCTGCGGCTCTTCCAGCAGACCGGGCGCGGCTTGCGGCGGGGCGCTCGGTTGCCCGGACGATTGGCCCGGCGCCGTGTTCGGCGGCGTTTGCTGGGCGGCCTGCGGCACGGGCTGCCCGGGCGACTTGCCTTGCAGCGAGCGGTTCGGATCGTATTGCTGTTGGATCGCGCCCGCATCGGACGCGCTGGGCTGTGTCACCTTGGCCACGAACGGCGTGGGCGCGCGCGTGATGTACAGCGCGACGACGACCGCGATCGCGAGACCGACGATCAGGCCCAGCACGACGCCGAGGAACGTGCCCCCGGTTTGCTTTGACGACGTGTTGCGTGGCGAAGTACGGCTCGGTTTTGCCATTATCTGAATCACCTGCGAAAGAAACCGGGAGAGCGGCGCCTGGCGCATGCCTAGCGGAGGCCGCACGAGGGCGGCATCCGATTATAGCGATCGCGCGTGGCGCCGCGTGGCGAACGTGCGAAGCCGTTACATCTTGGCCGGAGACGAGACACCGATCATCGCGAGGCCGTTGGCGAGCACTTGGCGCGTTGCGGCCAGCAGCGCGATACGCGCGTCGCGTTCGACTTGCGAGTCGACGAGCACGCGCTCGGCATTGTAGAACGAGTGAAATTCGCTCGCGAGTTCGCGCAGGTAGAACGCGATCGCATGCGGCGCGAGTTCGTTCGCCGCGTGCGTCAGCATGTCGGGATACTCGGCGAGCTTGTGCATCAGCGACATCGCCCGCGCGCTCGTGAGCGCCGATACGTCCGCGTGCGGCAGCATCATGGCGTCGCCGCCGAAGCGCGACTTCCATTCGGTCAAGATCGAGCAGATGCGCGCATGCGCGTATTGGACGTAATAGACAGGGTTCTCGTCGTTTTGCTTCAATGCGAGATCGACATCGAAAACGAACTCGGTATCGGCCTTGCGCGAGATGAGGAAGAAGCGCACGGCGTCGCGCCCGCGCGTGATCGTCGCTTCGTCGAGCAAATCGGGCGAGGCTTCCTGCCCAGGAACGGCGCCGCCGGACCATTCGATCAAATCGCGCACGGTCACGTAGCTGCCGGCGCGCTTGGAAATCTTCACTTCCTGGCCTTCGCGCATGACGGTGACCATCTTGTGCAGCACGTAGTCGGGATAGCCCTTCGGAATGCCCACGCCGAGCGCCTGCAGACCGGCGCGTACGCGCGCGATCGTGCCGTGGTGATCGGAGCCCTGTACGTTGATGACCTTCGCGAAGCCGCGTTCCCACTTAGTGACGTGATACGCGATGTCGGGCACGAAATAGGTATAGGTGCCGTCGGATTTGCGCATCACGCGGTCTTTGTCGTCGCCGTATTCCGTCGTGCGCAGCCACAGCGCGCCGTCTTGCTCGAACGTCTTGCCCGTGGCGACGAGCGCATCGACCGTTTTGGCCACGCGCCCCTCGGTGTAGAGCGACGATTCGAGGTAGTACTGATCGAACTTCACGCCGAACGATTGCAAGTCCATGTCTTGCTCGTGGCGCAAATAGGCGACGGCGAACTTGCGAATCGCGTCGAGATCGTCGATGTCGCCCTTGCCTTTGACGGGGTCGCCATCCTTGGCCGCGACCGTCTCGCCGTTCAGGTAGTCGTGCGCGATGTCGGCGATGTACTCGCCGTTGTAGGCGGCTTCCGGCCAGCCCGCCTCGCCGGGCTTCAAACCCTTCGCGCGCGCTTGCGTCGAGACGGCGAGATTGTGGATCTGCACGCCGGCATCGTTGTAGTAGAACTCGCGATGAACGGCATAGCCTTGGCTGGCAAGCACGTTCGCCAGTGCATCGCCGAGCGCCGCTTGGCGGCCGTGGCCGAGGTGCAGCGGCCCGGTGGGATTCGCGGAGACGAACTCGACGAGTACGCGCTGTCCGGCGCCATGTGTGGAGCGGCCGAACGCGGCGCCTTCGGCCATGACGGCGCCCACTACGGCTTGCTTGGCCTTGGAGGTCAGACGCAGGTTGATGAAACCGGGGCCGGCGATCTCGGCCGCGGCGATCAGGTCGTTCGCGGCCGGCTGAGCGAGCATGGCATCGACGATGCGCTGCGCGAGCTCGCGCGGGTTTTTCTGCAGCGGCTTGGCGAGCTGCATGGCGACGTTGCAAGCGACATCGCCGTGCGCGGCCGCCTTTGGGCGTTCGAGCGCGATGGCAGGCAGGGCGGCGGTATCGCCGTTCGATTCGGTGACGACTTGCTTGACGCCGGCGGCGAGCAAGGCTTCGAGACTCTGTTTGTGTGCAGGCAGCATGCTGTTTCGGTACGGTCGGCTGTGGGCGATCCGCGAGGCGGACGCGAGGGTTGCGCAGGTGGCAGGCGGGCGGCGCCCACCGCATTCGCACTCGCTGCGATACGCGCGTGTGTTTGTGTCTAGCCGGATTTTAGCAGGTGCTAATATGTCTCTATGGGGCGCCCGGCAAGGGGCGCGCGGCTGAGGCATTTTTTCGCACCGGCGGCGCGGCCGGTGCAAGCACTGTCACGGCGCCGCCAGCGGAGTAAACAAAATGAAGGAAACGGGTCGATCATGTTGATTACATTCAAATGTCGTGCGGCGCCGGACGTCGTCATGTTGGAAAACCTAGCTCAGTACCTCGTCGGGATCGTCGGCAAGCACCTGGGCGAGCGCGGCGTGATCACTCACGAGGAATTGCCCGCTGCGATCTCGAAACTCGAGGCGGCGATCGTGACGGACAAGCGGGAGATCGCCGAGCACGACGGGCATTTTCACGAAGGCGAAGAAGGCCACGAGCCGCACGAACTGCCGATCGGGCTCTCGCAGCGCGCCTATCCGTTCCTCGACATGCTGCGTGCCGCGCAGCGCGAGAACTCCGACGTCCTTTGGGGCGTGTGAGCCGAGGCCGACGCGCTGGGTGCTCGAGCGGCGTTGCCGCTTTCGTCCGAAAAAATGCCAGCGTCACGCGAGCGCGCGTGACGCTGGCTTTTTCGTTTGATGTGCTTGCTTGCCGGCTGGACTTTTTACGGCGTTGGGCTGCAGATCCCTACATCCTTGGTCCAAGCCAGCCCTTTCGAGCGAAGACCTCCCGCGGGACGGTCGACATTGTCTTTGACGGCAGTACACCTACCTCGGTTGCGATAAATACCTTCGCCCGAGAACGCCATGCATGCTCGTTCTCGGCCCAAGATGGATTGCGGTCAATGCTGCTCAGGGCGGGACCGTCTAGTCCTGCCCGACCGGGACGATACATCAGCTTTGTAAGGTGACGAAGTGAAATCGTAAGTAATGCGCGGCAATCAGCGATCGATCGCATTCGCGCCGCCCGCGGGACCCCGCTCTGAGCCATATCGCGCGAGGCCCTGCGTCAAAATACCGACATCCGTTGCGGCGGTGCCCGAGCGACTCGCCCTCCGGCAGCGTACCAAGCGTTGGTGCTGTATCCCAAAAAAAGCCGGCTCACGCGTGTGCGCGTCAGCCGGACTCTTGAATTTGATGCGACCTCATGGCGTGCCTCTCGGCTGCCCGCCTTAACCCAAGGCTCAAGGCCCCCGTTGCTTAAAGCAGCGGCGCCAGCGCACGCTCCGCATCGGACATCGCGATCGCATTGCGCTTGGCGAAATCTTCCACCTGGTCGCGATCGATCTTGCCGACCGAGAAGTAGCGGCTTTCCGGATGGGCGATGTAAAAGCCCGATACGCTCGCGGCGGGCAGCATCGCGAGCGATTCGGTCACCGTCATGCCCACTTCATCGGCCTTCAGCGTGGCGAACAGGTCGCGCTTGACGAGGTGATCGGGACACGCCGGATAGCCGGGAGCCGGGCGAATGCCCGCGTATTGCTCGGCGATCATCGCGTCGTTATCGAGCGTTTCGTTCTGCGCATAACCCCACAGCTCGCGCCGCACGCGTGCATGCATCGCTTCGGCGAACGCTTCGGCCATCCGATCGGCCAACGCCTTGAGCATGATGGCGCTGTAGTCGTCATGGTCCGCTAGGAATTGCTTTTCCTTCACATCGACGCCAATGCCCGCCGTCACGGCGAACATCCCGATGTAATCGGCAACGCCCGATTCCTTGGGCGCGATGAAATCGGCGAGCGAGCGGTTCGGCCGCATCACGCCGTCGACAACCGGCCGCACGCTTTGCTGGCGCAGGCTGTGCCATGTCATCGCCACCTGCGTGCGCGATTCGTCGGTGTAGATTTCGATCTCGTCGCCGACGGTGTTGGCCGGCAGTA
>JBQCDS010000722.1:0-20433 GCA_051961035.1 Trinickia sp.
TGCCGCACGGTGCCTTGCGGCGAAACCTGAGCGATGCGCGCGGCATCGGCGCGCCCTGGGCCCACGGCCAGCAGACCGAACACCGCGCCCGCCATCACCCATGATTTGCACCGCCTTTTAATCATCCCGCGTAGCATCGAGCGCGCTCCCAAATTATTTGTTCTTCGGAATTTTTGGGGCGATTCTAACCGAGTTGTGCGACCGATCGAGTATGCCGAGCTAATCGCCGTCTCGCGTTGATGACGAACCAACGTGTTCATCGGCGCTATCACTTCGCGTACGCTGTGGTCCCATTACATACGGCGCCGCACGCTATCCCATAGGGCCTCGCCGTCCGCACCCAATGCCGCCGTTAGTGCGGGCCGGTAGAAGTCGACATCGTCGATCGCCCCCGGCTGCCTTCTAAGCATGTCGTACTCCTGCTGCATCGCATCGCCGCGCGAGCGCTCATAGAACGTAGCCGGATAAAGCGCCTCGAACATCGAGTGATAACCGTGCTTGACCATGAAGGCTGCGTTGAGCAATTGGAAGTGCCAAAACTCCTCTGCACTCAACGCGCCGAACACGGCGCTCAGCATATTGTTGTAGTCGCGCGTGGTACCCGATACGCCACCTAGAAAGGGCGCATCGAGATCACGCATGAGAGTTGTTTCCTTTAGGCTGCGGTTGGGCTTGAATCGGTTCACGCTCGCATCGGAGCGCGTGTCTCGCTCACCCGGACTCGGGTTGATCACATCGAACGGGGTACCGACCGTGCGATTGTTGACCGCGAAGAGCTTGCCACCCAGCTTGTCCTTCTTCAAGTCGGGCTTCGCGGAAGCGAGCCCACGCAGCAGATGGAAAAATAGATCCACCTGGACCGGCGAGCTCGTCTGTTCGCTCATCTTCTCGAGTTCCTCGATGGGCGTGCCGGCCTGCGCGCCTTGCGCTTCTCGCCCTAGCGCCTTCATATCGTGTTGAACGTAGGGATTGCCGTATAGCGCGTTGACGTTCACTTCCTGTTGAATGAAGGTTGCAAGCGAACGGCTCCACTTGCTCATATTGGCGCGCCAAATGTATGAGTTCATGTATTCGTCGGCAAACGTCTTCTCGAAAGCGACCTTCGCCGCCGTATTGCCATATGCATCGCGTCGCTGTCCCACTTCCCCACTCAATGACAAGTCGCGAGGCGCCAGCCGGTTGGCTTCGAGCAAATCGCCCAATGGCGCGCGCAGATCCTTTCCGATTTCGTCCGAACCCGCCTGCCCCAGTGCACCGTCGTCCGGCAAACGGTCAAGCTGATCGAACAGGACATTCGTCTCGTCGATCAGGGCACCAAGCTCGTAATTGGAGGGCGATGTCCACTTGCCGTCTTCGTAGAGGGAGAACATTGTCGCCGGCTGCTCGCCGCCGCGCAGCAGATGAACGGTGAAGGGCTCGCCCGTCGAGGCAAGGCCGATGCTCGAGGCCAAGCTGCGGTAGTCGCCCATTCTTCCGTCGACGCTCGGATCGTGGCGCGCGTCGAACGCTTCCGGGTCGGCGTACGTGGTGAACGAATCGGGATCGGCGGCATCGAGCAGCGCTTGGTAGATCGGATTGACGGTGGATGTAACAATCTTGAAGTCGCGGCCGATATTTTTTACGGTCGGCCTCTTGCTCGCTTTGGCCATAGCTTGCAAATCCGTCGGCGTTAATTCCCGTTCTGCCCATGGCACGTCTTGCGTCGCTTCGCTGGACCGATCGCTACGGTGCGCTTCGCCCGGCCGAGAGTAGATGAGCTGATCGGTCATGGCGGCCAGCCCCATCTGATTGGCGTACTTGGTGTCCGTATTCATGAAAGGCTGCTCCTGGACCACCTTCAGCTTTTCCTGCCTGCGGTTCACCTGCCTGGTACTGCTCGTTCTGGACCAACCCTCGATTGCACTTTTTTCGCTTTCGGTGATCGCCTTGGGAAAATGCGCTTCCAAAAAACTCATCGGCACCAACATCGAGCGGATAACCGGCATCGCACCCGGGCCCGTCTGCAATCTATACGCATTGACGTACGAGAGCGCCCGCGCCGGGCTGCCGAAATTGAGCCATACCTGATGGGATCGCCCCACAATGCGGCTTGGCCCGTGCTTCAGGAGGTCTTTATGCGTGTCGTCCGTGGATGGCGCGAACACCGTCATATAGACACGTACGTATCCCGGCTTCTCTCGATTCTCGTGTAGCAGCGTGCTGATGTTGGATTCGCCAACGTTTCGATCCCCGCGCAGATCGGCGCGGTTTTCGAATAACCGCCGCTGGATTTCAATGTCCCGCTTGAGTTGTTCCTGATAGGTTCGATTACTCGCCTTCGCGCTCCCTTGCAGTTCATCGCCTCGCGCCTGCGCGGCTTGCAGCGCTGCCTCGAGATCGCCGAGTCGATGTTGCGGCGGCTTGTTACCCGCTTCGCTCTCCAGATAAATCGCATACGCCGCCTGTAGGTCTTGTGTTCGGATTTTTTGCAACCGGTCGATGACCTGGCTTGTATACGTATCAAGTTGATCGTCGGACAACCCGGCCCACGGATTGCGATACGCTCCCTGCGAGGCCCGCTCATCGGCAATCGAGCGCAGCAGCTGCTGCATCGCAAGTCTTTTTTCGGGGAAAGTTTGGAAGTTGCCAGCGTCCTGCACGGATATAGAGCGTGCACGCGCAACGGCGCTACCTGAGGGGACCGCGGAGCGCCGCTGCTTCGATTGCTTCCGTTCGAAATCGCTCACACGTCGTTCCTTTCAGTTGCCGGCGCCTTCCTCGAGGAAACGCGAGCACGCACGCGAAAGCGACCACGATACGCAATCGATCGAGCGCGGGGCTTCGCCTACTGTAGAACAACGCAAAATACGCGGCCACCGTGCCGGCCCACATAGTGAGCGAGTGCACACGTTCGTCCGGCGCCCATGCATTGAAACCGTCCGAATCCACGCCTATTTCGGCCGCGTGCGCCGTGTCCCTCGATGAACTAAACGGAACGACCCCACGCATGCGGCTAGCGTCGCTCGGCGCGGACGCCGACGCGGACGCCGACGCCGAAGGCTCGTAGGTGGCATTCGGCACGTTTCGGTTCGCGCTGAAACATGGGCGGCGAGGCACGCCCTACACTGCGTTCACATCATTCTTGCCGAGGCGCCCGTGACGCACATGTCTCCCACCGATCCGCTGCAAGCCGTCACGCACCCGAACCCGTACCCCTACTACGCCGAACTCCGCGAACGCGCACCGCTCATGCACGAAGAAGGCCTGAACGTGTGGGTGGCCGCGCGTGCCGATACCGTGCGCACCGTCCTTGCCGACGAGCGGCTGACTGTGCGGCCTATGAACGAACCCGTACCGCGTGCGATCGCCGGTCAGCCGGCGGGCGACGTCTTCGCGCGCCTCGCCCGCATGAACGAAGGGGACGCCCATCGGGCGGCGCGACAAGCGTTGGTCAAGGGATTGAGCGCCGTGGATACCGAGTCGGTGTTTCAATCGGCACGCGATCATGCCGCCGCACTGATCGCGCGTGCCGATTCTGCCGATGAAAGCGTACTCCATGCACTCGCCTTTGCGATTCCCGTGCGGATCGTCGCCGATTTGCTCGGGCTGTGCCCCGACGATGGATTGGAAGCGACGGTACGAAAATTCGTAGCCTGCCTTGCGCCGACATCGAGCGGCGAAGCGTTGCGCGATTCGCACGAAGCGGCACTGCGATTGCAAGCGCAGCTGCATGAGCTCACGCGGGACGCCTCGCGCCCATCGGCGTTGATTGAACGCATCCTCGCAGGCGGCCTGGACGCAGCCGCGACCGTACCCAACGTACTGGTATCGAATTTACTTGGATTGTTTTCGCAGACGTTCGATGGCACCGCTGGCCTTATCGGCAACAGCATCGTGACGCTTGCAAGACATGCCGATGTCGCGACCCACCTGCACGCAACGCCTACGGCCATTCACGCGTTCGTGCATGAAGTAGCCCGTTTCGATCCAGCCGTTCACAACACGCGCCGCTTCGCGCGCGAGACGCTCAATATCGAGGGCGTGACCTTGCAGCCTGGCGATACCGTGCTCGCGATACTCGCTGCGGCGAGCCGCGACGAAGCCGTGACTGCCCACGCCGAGCACTTCGCACTGGATCGCGAAGCGGTGCCGCTGCTAGGCTTCGGTTCGGGGCGTCACGCATGCCCCGGCGAAACGCTGGCGCGAGCGATAGCGGCCGGCATCACGGCAGAACTGATTGCAAGCGGATTCGATTTCGCCGATCCTGCTCTGCATTGGACGTACCGGCCTTCATCGAACGCCCGAATACCGGCTTTCACCTTCACGGGAAGAAACCCATCATGATCGCTGTCATCTTCGAAGTCACGCCGAACGCAGGCCACCGTGACGAATACCTCGACATCGCGGCGAAACTCAAACCGCTGCTGGTCGACATACCCGGCTTCATTTCGATCGAACGTTTCCAAAGCCTGAGCGATCCCAACAAGCTGCTGTCGCTATCGTTCTGGGCCGACGAGGAGGCTGTCGCCCAGTGGCGCAATATCGAGGCGCATCGGCAGGCTCAGGCGCAAGGCCGCGCATCGGTGTTCGCCGATTATCGGCTGCGGATCGCCGGTGTCGTGCGCGACTACGGCATGAACGCGCGCGAACAGGCGCCCGCCGATAGCCGGCAGGTGCACGATCACGTTGCGCGTTGATGCATGGGTGAAGAGATGACCTGGTATATCATCGCCGCCGGTCGTCTCCCTTTTTCCAAGGACAACGCATGAACGCCCTTTCCGCCTTCCCCATCACGCGCAAATGGCCAGCGCGACACCCCGATCGCATTCAGTTGTATTCGCTGCCCACCCCAAATGGCGTCAAAGTGTCGATCATGCTGGAGGAAACAGGCCTTCCGTACGAGCCGCATCTCGTGCGCTTCGACGCGAACGATCAGCTCTCGCCCGAGTTTCGTTCGTTGAATCCGAACAATAAGATTCCGGCGATCATCGATCCGAACGGCCCCGGTGAAACGCCGCTGGCGTTGTTCGAATCGGGCGCGATCTTGATTTACTTGGCGGATAAAAGCCGCCAATTCATGCCACTCGACGAAGCGGGCCGCTATGAAACCATTCAGTGGCTGATGTTCCAAATGGGCGGCATCGGCCCCATGTTCGGTCAAGTCGGCTTCTTCAATAAGTTCGCGGGCAAGGACTACGAAGACAAACGGCCGCGCGATCGCTATGTGGCGGAAGCGCGGCGTCTGCTAGGCGTGCTCGACGAGCGGTTGCGCGAACGGCAATGGATCATGGGCGATCGCTACACGATCGCCGATATCGCCACGTTCCCTTGGGTCCGCAATCTCGTTGGGTTTTACGAAGCGGCGGAACTGGTCGGCTTTTCCGACTTCCCACATGTCAAGCGCGCGCTCGATGTGTTCCTGACGCGGCCGGCCGTGACACGGGGGCTGGATATTCCTAGCCGCGGGTGAGTTGGGTGCTGCGGGTGAAGCCCGCACTGTGTTTTGAATGTGCGCTTCACACCCCGAATGGTTTCACTACGGCGAGAACGGCGATCACAACAGCGCTCACGACGATGGCGGCGGGAAAATGCTGAAGCACGCCGGGCATCGGTTTGGCGTTCCCGTTCGCCGCGCGCCGAATCGTGCCCGACATCATTCCATGTATGGCGGACAAGAACACGACAAAACACAACTTGATCATGAGCCACGGGGCGTCGAACCAACCGCCCTTCCATGCGAGCACCAGGCCCAGCACCCACACGAGCCCCAACGCCGGCGAGGTGACGAGTCGATCCCAACGGTGCACGGCCCGGATCAAACGCGCTTGTTCGGGCAATGGCGTCATGCCAGCCGCCTTCGAGAGACTCGCGGCGGTCACCGCCAACACCGCCAACCCGCCGAGAAATACGAGCACCGCAGCCACGTGCAACGCTTTTAACCAAAGATAAAGCATCGTCCTCACCTCGCCTTAGTGGATAGCGACGCCATGCGCCGCCGTGGTGATAGCATTGCTCGTCGGCGATATCGCTGAGCGCCAGCAGGCCAAGAGCCTAACACTTCCAATTCATTTTCGACACGAAACGAACGACATAACGATGACGTCATCCGCCTCGGAACAGCGCGAACCCAATCGCACGGATAAACCCGTGATTCTGACGGGCGATCGCCCGACAGGCCCCTTGCATATCGGCCATTACCTCGGTTCGCTGCGCAATCGCGTCGCACTCCAAGATAGCCACGACCAGTTCATCTTGCTTGCCGATGCGCAAGCGTTGACGGACAACATGGACGATCCGGCGAAAGTCACGCGAAACGTGACGGAGGTCGCACTCGATTACCTCGCAGTCGGTCTTGATCCATCGAAAGTCGCGATTTGTCTTCAGTCGCAACTGCCCGCATTGAGCGAATTGACGATGCTTTACATGAACCTCGTCACCGTCTCGCGGCTGGAACGCAATCCGACGATCAAGGACGAAATCCGCGCGCGGGGGTTCGAGCGAGACATTCCGGCGGGCTTTCTCTGCTATCCGGTCGCGCAGGCCGCCGATATCACTGCGTTCCGCGCCACGCTCGTACCCGTGGGTGAAGACCAGTTGCCGATGATCGAGCAAACGAACGAGATCGTACGGCGCCTGAACCGCCAGTGCGGAGCCGAAGTGCTGCCCGAGGCGCAAGCCATGCTGTCGAATTTCGGCAGGCTCCCGGGCATCGACGGCAAGGCGAAAATGTCGAAATCGCTGGGCAATGCCATCGCGCTATCGGCGAGCACCGCCGATATTCAACGCGCGGTGCAAATGATGTACACGGACCCGGGGCATCTGCGCATCTCCGATCCTGGCCGGGTGGAGGGCAACGTCGTTTTCACCTACCTGGATGCATTCGATCCGGCGCAAGACGAGGTGGCCGAGTTGAAGGCGCATTATGAGCGCGGCGGTCTGGGCGATAGCGTTTTGAAGAAGCGGCTCGAGGCAATCTTGCAAGACGTGCTCGGCCCGATCCGCGATCGCCGGGCCGCGCATGCCGCGCAACCGGACCTAGTGCGGGAAATGATTTGGCAAGGAACGCAGCGTGCGCGCGCCGTGACGCAAGCCACGCTCGATTCCGTCAAGGCCGCGCTCGGCCTCTATCGGTTCTAGTCATTCGCTTGCCCATAGGTTGAAACAGGGCTTTTCGTCGCACCGCCGCGATCGCTCGCGGCCTTTCGATCGTCAACGTGGCTGGAAGGCGATAACGGCCATGCCGATCAACGCGAGCGCGACACCGGCGAGATCCCATCGCGTGGGCGCGATACCTTGCACCCACCATAACCACACGAGCGCGACCGAAACATACACGCCGCCATACGCCGCGTAGACGCGCCCCGCCGCGGCGGGATGCAGCGTCAGCAGCCAGGCGAACAGCGCAAGCGAAAGCGCCCCGGGAATGACAAGAAGCGCGCTCCTACCTTCCTTGAGCCAGAGATACGGCAAATAACAGCCGACGATTTCGGCAACCGCCGTCACCATATAGAGAAGAAGCGTCTTCATGCAGAGCAAGGGAAACGGAAAACCTCGACATGCTATCTCATGCCATCTCGGTGTCGTTCCATCGCGCGCGGCCTCGCGCAACCATTGCCGCTGTCGTGCGCATGCCGCATGCGCTCACGCGCACGATCGTCACCATGCGGGCCGCGCTCAACGCACCGCATTGAGCTTGCGCCATAACGTCGTCTTACTGATGCCCAACGCTTCGCAGGCCGCATCGCGATCCCCGTTGCAAGCCGCTAGCGCCGCACGAATCTGATCGGCCTCGACATGCCTGCTGCGCTCCCGCAGCGTCTTTCCATCGGCACGGCCGCTTCGTCCGTTCACATTGCCCGCGAACAACTCGGGCGCGATCGTGCGCATCGTCTCGCCATCGAGCGGCGCGATACCGCCGCTCGCCGCTCGGGCATCGACATCGACATCGACATCGGCCAACTCGACGACGATCCGCTCGATGACGTTTTGCAACTCGCGTACATTGCCAGGCCATGCATAGCCGCACAGCGCGTCTTCGGCACCGACGAGCAGATTCGCCCCGGCCTCGCTCGTGCGGATGCGGGCCGTGAGACGCGGCTCGCGCCGCACGGCCTGCATGAACAGCGACACGGCTAGCGGCATCATGTCGTCCGGGCGTTCGCGCAACGGCGGTAGCGCGATGCTCAAGATGTTCAAGCGGTAGTAAAGATCGGCGCGGAACGTTCCGCTCGCAATCCGCTCGGTCAGCGCGCCATGCGTCGCGGCGACGACGCGGATATCGACGCGCGTCGGCTCCGTCGAACCCAGCCGGACCACCTCTCGCTCTTGCAGCACGCGCAATAGACGGCTTTGCAACGGCAGCGGCATTTCGCCGATTTCATCGAGAAACAGCGTGCCGCGATGAGCGGCTTCGATGAGCCCGGCTTTGCCGCCTTTACGCGCCCCGGTGAACGCCCCTTCCTCGTAGCCGAACAACTCGCTCTCGAGCAGCGCTTCCGGAAAAGCGCCGCAATTGATCGCGACGAACGGAAACTCGCGCCGCGCGCTCAGCCGATGAATGCTTTGCGCCACCATCTCCTTGCCGGTGCCGCTTTCGCCGAGCACGAGCACCGTTGCATCGGATTTCGCGTAGCGCTTGGCCAGCGTCTTCACGCGCTGCATCGATGCGCTCTCACCTACCAAATCGTCCAGCCGATATCGCGCCGAGAATTGATGTGTCAGCTGCTTCGATCGCAACGTTCGATCGAGCCGCTCCACCGCGCGCGATTCCTGAAACGTCAGCACGGCGCCGTCCTCGCCGCCGTCACCGACAAGCGGCCCGCGATGCACGAGGTAGCTGACGCCTCGAATCGAAGCGAGCACGTCGCCGTCGGCATCGGGCAGCGCGCGGGCGAGCTCGGGCGTGAGTTCCGCGAGCGGCCGCCCGATCGCATGCGCGGCGTCGATGCCGAGTGCGTCGGCAAGCCGGCGGTTGATCGCCTCGACACGACCCTCGACATTGAGCGCGACCACGCCGTCGCGCAAATGTTGCAGCAGGTTATCGATGTGCCGACGACGTTTCGCTTCGGCGCGCGTGGCTTGAGCCAAGTCGAAGGCCGTCTCGAAGCCGCGCCTTACCGAAGCGTGCGAATACAAAAACACCGCATCGATACCGGCCGCGGCCGCCAAGTCGGCGATGAGCCCGGGCCCGACAATCGCGCCAACGCCGCGCTCGCGCAATGCACGCACGCAGGCGTCTGCATCCTGCGCCGAGCGATATGATGCGAAGACGACATCGAGCCCGTAAGCGGAGACGAAATCACGCACCTCCGGCGGCGTATCGCCCGGCATGACGAGCGCCACTTGAGGCTCGCCGTGCTGGCGCGCGCGAGCGAGCGACTGCATGACGTCGAAACCCGTCGGAGTGATCTGCACGACCGGCACCGATAGCCGAGTTTTCAGGTACGCGGCATTGGATCCGCCCGCGACGATGACGTCCGGACGCCTCGCCCCGGCCGCCTCGACTTCGCGTACGGCGTCATCATAGGCGCGCGCGATCACGCGCAGGTCGGCACGCTCGTCGTATTCGCCCGCGAGCTCGAACAGCAGATCGCGCAATCGGCTGATCCCGAAGGCCCAAATGCGCGGGCGTAGGGAAACGTCTGATGAATGATCGGAAGGAAGACGGCTCACGAAGCAACCTGGTCGATGGACAGCGCAGGCAGTATTATGCGCGGCCGGTTTCCATAACGAAACATGCAATTTCAGTTATGAAATCAGCGAGACGAACCGAATGAGCGATGCTCCGTTAAATCAACGAGTTAAGCGCCGCAGGGCCGCATGGTCCGCGACTTGCTTTATGCGATCACCTTTCTAGGAGCGACTGTGCAATCCGATAAACAGCAACCCATGCGTGCCGGCGCGGCGTTCCGCGCGGCCGTCGCAAACGAGCAGCCGCTGCAAGTGGTTGGCGCGATCACCGCGTATGCCGCGAAGCTGGCCGAAGCTACCGGCTTCAAGGCCGTCTACCTGTCGGGCGGCGGCGTGGCCGCGAACTCGCTCGGCATTCCCGATCTCGGCATCAGCACGATGGAAGACGTGCTGATCGACGCGCGCCGCATCACCGATGCGTGCTCGCTGCCGCTGCTCGTCGACATCGACACCGGCTGGGGCGGCGCCTTCAACATCGCGCGCACCATCCGCTCGTTCATCAAAGCGGGCGTGGCCGCCGTGCACCTCGAAGATCAAGTCGGACAAAAGCGCTGCGGTCATCGCCCGGGCAAGGAATGCGTGCCGAAGGAAGAGATGGTCGATCGCGTGAAGGCGGCGGTCGATGCGCGCACGGACGATCAATTCGTGATCATGGCCCGCACCGATGCGGCAGCGGCCGAAGGTCTCGATGCGGCCATCGATCGCGCTGTCGCCTATGTCGAAGCCGGCGCGGATATGATCTTCCCGGAAGCGATGCGCACGCTCGACGATTACCGCAAATTCAAGGCGGCGGTGAAAGTGCCGATTCTCGCGAACCTCACCGAATTCGGTTCGACGCCGCTGTTCACGATCGACGAATTGAAGAGCGCCAACGTCGACATCGCGCTGTATTGCTGCGGCGCTTACCGTGCGATGAACGCGGCGGCGCTGAACTTCTACGAAACGGTGCGCCGCGACGGCACGCAAAAGGCCGCGGTGCCGACCATGCAGACGCGCGCCGATCTTTACCACTATCTCGGCTATCACGCGTACGAGGAAAAGCTCGACGCGCTGTTCGCCGCCAAGAAGTAATCATTCGCCTTTCGAAGCGGGAGAGAACACCATGACTGAAGCAGTGAAGGAAGCGCCGGCCGCCGGCACGTTCAAGCCGAAGAAGTCGGTCGCGCTTTCGGGCGTGACCGCCGGCAACACGGCACTTTGCACGGTGGGTCGCACCGGCAACGACTTGCACTACCGGGGCTACGACATCCTCGACGTCGCCACCACGTGCGAGTTCGAGGAAATCGCCTACCTGCTCGTTCACGAAAAGCTGCCGACCGCCGCCGAACTGACCGCCTACAAGAAGAAGCTCAAAGCGCTGCGCGGTTTGCCCGCGAACGGGAAGGCCGCCCTCGAATGGGTACCGGCCTCGGCCCACGCGATGGATGTCATGCGCACGGGCGTGTCGGTGCTCGGCACCGTGCTGCCCGAGAAGGACGATCACAACATCGCCGGCGCGCGCGACATCGCCGATCGCCTGATGGCCTCGCTCGGATCGATGCTGCTTTACTGGTATCACTACTCGCACAACGGCCGGCGCATCGAAGTGGAAACCGACGACGATTCGATCGGTGGCCATTTCCTGCATCTGCTGCACGGAAAGGCACCGTCGAAGTCGTGGGTGGAGGCGATGCACACGTCGCTGATCCTCTACGCTGAGCACGAGTTCAACGCCTCGACATTCACGGGCCGCGTGATCGCCGGCACGGGTTCGGACATGTATTCGGCCATCACCGGTGCGATCGGGGCGCTGCGCGGCCCGAAGCACGGCGGCGCCAACGAGGCCGCGTTCGAGATTCAAACGCGCTACGCGACGCCCGACGAAGCGGAAGCCGATATCCGCCGGCGCGTGGAGAACAAGGAAGTCGTGATCGGCTTCGGCCATCCTGTCTATACGATCTCCGACCCGCGCAACAAGGTCATCAAGGAAGTCGCGCACAAGCTTTCCAAAGAAGCCGACGACACGCGCTTGTTCAGCATCGCCGAGCGCCTTGAATCGGTGATGTGGGACGCCAAGAAGATGTTCCCGAACCTGGACTGGTTCAGCGCGGTGTCCTATCACATGATGGGTGTGCCCACCGCGATGTTTACGCCGCTGTTCGTCATTTCACGTACGTCGGGCTGGAGCGCGCACATCATCGAGCAACGCATCGACAACAAGATCATCCGCCCGAGCGCGAACTACACGGGCCCGGAGGATCTGAAGTTCGTGCCGATCGGCAAGCGCTGATCGGAAGGAAGCCCACTGCTGCGACGCGGTGGGCTCGAAAGTCGCGGGATCGCAGAGGTGGAGAGAGACACCATGAGCACGTCCATGTACGAAGCTGGCCTCGACAAAAACGCCGCTAATTTCGCTGCGCTCACGCCGTTGATGTTCATCGAGCGCGCCGCAAGCGTCTACCCCACGCACCTTGCCGTCGTGCACGGCGAGCTGCGGCGCACGTGGCAGGAAACCTATGCCCGTACGCGACGCCTCGCGTCGGCCCTCGCCGCGCGCGGCATCGGCAAGGGCGACACGGTCGCCGTCATGCTGCCCAACACACCGGCCATGGTGGAAGCCCATTTCGGCATCCCGATGATCGGGGCCGTGCTCAATACGCTCAATACGCGGCTCGATGCCGCCACCCTCGCGTTCATGCTCAATCACGGCGAAGCGAAGGCGGTGCTCATCGATCGCGAGTTCTCGGGCGTCATGCGCTCGGTGCTTGCCGCCGTCGAACGCCCGATCCTCGTCGTCGATGTCGACGACGCGCTCTACACGGGCCCCGGCGAACGGCTCGGCGAAATCGAATACGAGGCGCTGCTCGCCAGCGGCGATCCCGAGTTCGCCTGGCAACCGCCGAGCGACGAATGGAACGCCATCAGCCTGAACTACACGTCGGGCACGACCGGCAACCCGAAGGGCGTCGTCTATCATCACCGGGGCGCCCACGCGGCCGCGATCAGCAACATCCTCGAATGGGACATGCCCAAGCATGCCGTCTATCTGTGGACGCTGCCGATGTTCCACTGCAACGGGTGGTGCTTTCCGTGGGCGGTGGCGGCGCGCGCGGGCGTGAACGTATGCCTGCGCAAGGTCGATGCGAAGGCGATCTTCGATTTGATTCGCGCGGAGCGCGTCACGCATTACTGCGGCGCACCGATCGTGCACAACCTGCTCGTGAATGCGCCCGATGAACTCAAGGCCGGCATCGACCATCGCGTCAATGCCATGGTGGCCGGCGCCGCCCCCCCGGCCGCGCTGATCGAAAGCCTCGAGCGGCTCGGCTTCGAGCTCACGCATGTGTACGGGCTGACGGAAGTGTATGGCCCCGCCTCGGTCTGCCCTCAGCAAGACGAATGGCGCGAACTGGACATCGGCGAACGCGCCCGGCTCAACGCCCGCCAAGGTGTGCGCTATCACCTGCAGGACGGCTGCACCGTGCTCGATTCCGAAACGATGGCCCCCGTGCCCGCCGATGGCGAAACGATCGGCGAAGTCATGTTCCGCGGGAACATCACGATGAAGGGCTATTTGAAGAACCCGACCGCCACCGAAGAAGCCTTCCGAGGCGGCTGGTTTCACACCGGCGATTTAGGCGTGATGTACCCCGACGGCTATGTCCGCATCAAAGATCGCAGCAAGGACATCATCATCTCGGGCGGCGAAAACATATCGAGCATCGAGATCGAGGACGTCCTGTACCGGCATCCGGCCGTCATGGCCGTGGCGGTGGTGGCCAAGCCCGATGCCCGCTGGGGCGAAACGCCCTGCGCGTTCGTCGAACTCAAGGCCGGTGCCACGGTGACTGCCGCCGATCTGATCGAGCATTGCAAGGGGCACTTAGCCGGCTTCAAGGTGCCGCGCGCCATTGAATTCGTCGAATTGCCAAAAACCGCCACCGGCAAGATCCAAAAATTCGAGCTGCGCAAGTTGGCCAAGTCCGTGACCGCTATCGACGCATGACGCTCGTTCGCCACCTCAATCTTTCAGCCCTGCTCTGCGGCGGGGCCCACCTTTGCTCGATGCAATATGAACACTGAATACCGTCAAGCTTTGCCCGGCACCGGGCTCGATTATTTCGACGCGCGCGCCGCCGTGGAAGCGATCGAGAAAGGCGCGTACGACACGCTGCCCTATACGTCCCGCGTGCACGCCGAAAACCTCGTGCGTCGCTGCGAACCGTCGCTGCTCACCGATGCGCTCAAGCAGTTGATCGAGCGCAAGCGCGACCTCGATTTCCCGTGGTTCCCCGCACGCGTGGTGTGTCATGACATCCTGGGCCAGACGGCGTTCGTCGACCTCGCCGGGCTGCGCGACGCGATCGCCGAACGCGGCGGCGACCCATCGCTCGTCAATCCCGTGGTGCCGACGCAGCTTGTCGTCGATCACTCGCTCGCCGTCGAATGCGGCGGCTTCGACAAGGATGCATTCGACAAGAACCGCGCGATCGAGGATCGGCGCAACGAAGACCGTTTCCACTTCATCGATTGGACGAAAAAAGCGTTCAAGAATGTCGATGTGATTCCGCCGGGCAACGGCATCTTGCATCAGATCAATCTCGAGCGTATGAGCCCCGTCGTGCAAGTGCGCGACGGGGTGGCGTTCCCCGACACGCTCGTCGGCACCGATTCCCACACGCCGATGGTCGATGCGCTCGGCGTGATCGCCGTCGGCGTCGGCGGCCTCGAAGCCGAAAGCGTCATGCTGGGCCGCGCCTCGTGGATGCGTCTGCCCGATATCGTCGGCGTCGAATTGACCGGCGAGCGCCAGCCCGGCATTACGGCGACCGACATCGTGCTCGCGCTCACCGAGTTCTTGCGCAAAGAGAAGGTCGTCTCCGCCTACCTCGAGTTTTATGGCGAAGGCGCCTCGCGCCTCACGCTGGGCGATCGCGCAACGATCTCGAACATGGCGCCCGAATTCGGCGCCACGGCGGCGATGTTCTACATCGACGAACAAACGATCCGCTATCTGAGGCTGACCGGCCGCGACGAAGCGCTCGTCAATCTCGTGGAAACGTATGCGAAGCAAGCGGGCCTGTGGGCCGACACGCTCGCGCGCGCGCAATACGAACGCGTGCTGCGCTTCGATTTGTCGAGCGTCACGCGCAACATCGCGGGCCCGTCGAATCCTCACCGCCGCGTGCCCACGGCCGAGCTCGCCGCGCGCGGCATCAGCGGCAAGGTGGAAAACGAGCCGGGCAAGATGCCCGACGGCGCCGTCATCATCGCCGCCATCACGAGCTGCACGAACACCAACAATCCGCGCAACATGATCGCGGCCGGCTTGCTCGCGCGTAACGCCAATCGGTTGGGTCTGCTGCGCAAGCCGTGGGTCAAGAGTTCGCTCGCCCCGGGATCGAAGGCCGTGACGCTCTACCTCGAAGCCGCCGGCCTCCTGCCCGAACTCGAAAAGCTCGGCTTCGGTGTGGTCGCCTATGCGTGCACCTCGTGCAACGGCATGTCGGGGGCATTGGATCCCGTCATTCAGAAGGAAATCGTCGAGCGCGATCTTTATGCGACGGCCGTGCTGTCCGGCAATCGCAACTTCGACGGACGCATTCACCCCTACGCGAAACAAGCGTTCCTCGCCTCGCCGCCGCTCGTCGTCGCCTACGCGATCGCCGGCACGATCCGCTTCGATATCGAGAAGGACGCGCTCGGCGTGGACGGAGACGGCAAGCCGATCCTACTGAAGGATCTTTGGCCGTCCGACGAAGAGATCGATGCCGTGGTCGCATCGAGCGTGAAGCCCGAACAATTCCGCCGCGTCTACGAGCCGATGTTCGCCCTCGCCCAGCAGCAAAGCGAACGCGCCGATCCGCTTTACGATTGGCGCCCCCAAAGCACCTACATCCGTCGCCCGCCGTATTGGGAAGGCGCGCTGGCAGGCGAACGCACGCTCAAGGGCATGCGCGCGTTGGCCGTGCTCGGCGATAACATCACGACCGATCACATCTCGCCGTCGAACGCGATCATGCGCACGAGCGCAGCCGGCGAATACCTCGACAAAATGGGCTTGCCCGAGGAAGACTTCAATTCGTACGCGACGCATCGCGGCGATCACCTGACAGCGCAACGGGCGACCTTCGCCAACCCGACGCTGAGCAACGAGATGGTGATCGAAAATGGTCAAGTGAAGGCCGGCTCCTTCGCCCGCATCGAGCCCGAAGGCAAAATCACCCGCATGTGGGAAGCGATCGAAACCTACATGGAACGCAAGCAGCCGCTGATCATCATCGCCGGTGCCGATTACGGGCAAGGCTCGTCGCGCGATTGGGCGGCGAAGGGCGTGCGCCTCGCGGGTGTCGAAGCAATCGTGGCGGAAGGTTTCGAGCGGATCCACCGCACAAACCTCGTCGGGATGGGGGTGCTGCCGCTCGAATTCAAACCGGGCACGAATCGCCATACGCTCGGCATCGACGGCACGGAGACATTCGATGTGATCGGCGAACGCACGCCGGGCGCCGATCTGACGCTCGTCATCCAACGCAAGAACGGCGAGCGCATCACGGTGCCGGTCACGTGCCGGCTCGATACGGCCGAAGACGTCTCGATCTACGAAGCCGGCGGCGTGCTGCAACGTTTCGCGCAAGATTTTTTGGAATCGGCCGCGACGGCGTAAGTCGAGCAAAGCTAAGGATAACTAACGAATGACGCATTCACCGCAAATCAAAGTGCCGGCCGTCTACATGCGCGGCGGCACGAGCAAAGGCGTGTTTTTTCGGCTACAAGATTTGCCCGAGGCGGCGCAGGTACCCGGCGCCGCGCGCGACGCGCTGCTCATGCGCGTCATCGGCAGCCCCGATCCGTACGGGAAGCAAATCGATGGCATGGGCGGCGCCACGTCGAGCACGAGCAAGACGGTCATCGTCGCCAAGAGCGCCCGGCCCGATCACGATGTCGATTATCTGTTCGGGCAGGTGGCGATCGATAAGCCGTTCGTCGATTGGAGCGGCAACTGCGGCAACCTTTCGGCCGCCGTCGGCCCGTTCGCGATCGCCGGCGGATTGGTGGATGCGGTGCGCATTCCCCGTAACGGGATCGCCACCGTGCGCATCTGGCAAGCGAACATAGGCAAAACCATCATCGCGCACGTACCGATGACCGACGGCGCCGTACAGGAGACGGGCGACTTCGAACTCGACGGCGTCACGTTCCCCGCCGCCGAAGTCGCGCTCGAATTCATGGATCCGGCGGCCGACGAAGACGGCGCCGGGGGCGCGATGTTTCCGACCGGCCAACTGGTGGACGATCTCGATGTGCCCGGCATCGGCACCTTGAAGGCGACGATGATCAACGCGGGTATCCCGACGATCTTCGTCGACGCGCAAGCGCTCGGCTATACGGGCACGGAGTTGCAAGACGCGATCAACAGCGATGTGAAAGCGCTGGCCATGTTTGAGACGATTCGCGCACACGGCGCACTGCGCATGGGCCTCATCGAGCGTATCGAAGACATCGCGAAGCGGCAGCACACGCCCAAGATCGCATTCGTCGCCAAGCGCGCCGATTACTTCGCATCGAGCGGCAAGGCGGTACGCGCGGCCGATGTCGATCTACTCGTGCGCGCCATGTCGATGGGCAAACTTCATCACGCGATGATGGGTACGGCGGCCGTGGCGATCGGCACCGCCGCCGCGATTCCGGGCACGCTCGTCAACTTGGCGGCGGGCGGCGGCGAACGCGAGGCCGTGCGCTTCGGCCATCCTTCGGGCACGTTGCGCGTCGGCGCGCAAGCCGCGTTCGTGAACGATCAATGGGTCGTCAAAAAAGCGCTGATGAGCCGCAGCGCGCGCGTATTGATGGAGGGGTGGGTTCGGGTGCCGGGGTGAGCTAATGCCCCCGGATGATGTCGGAGCGCGATGTCGTATAAACGTGCCCCGACGCATCGAAATGCACATTGAAGAATGCATCCCCCGACGGCCCGCCTTCCTGCCACTTCCAACTCCAGACCGTCTCCGGCTTGAGCCGGTAGACGGCTACCTCGCCCGGTTTCCCGAGCAGCGCCCGCACTTCGTCCTGGGTCATGCCGACGCGCACCTTCGCAAAGTTCGCCGCCGTCAGTACCTGCGTGACGGCGATCAACTTGCCTTGCGCATCGATGTCGACCATATAGGTGGCCGTGCCTTGCGGCCCGCGTGGATATTCGAGGCGCTTGGAGCCGTCCGGCGCGTCCCGCTCCGTTTCCGGCTGCCCCATTTGGTCACGAATCTGCGCCTCGGTCGTCACGCCGGGCGTGAGCCCTTTCAATAACAACGCGTCCGGCTTGATCGCATTGAGAAACGCTTTGAGTTTGCTCATCACGTGCTCGCTCTCACGCTCGTCGCAGCCCGCCAGCAACAGCGATGCGGCGAGACCGGCGATGGCCACCCGTCTGATTCCGTTTTTCATTTGGCATGAATGTTTCGCAGCGTCGGTTTCCGATCGATGCGAAAGCATAGCGCACATGCCAGAGGGAAAGGCAACCGAGGTCTCACGTGTTGGAGAACGCGGGCTGCGCGCAGCCGCGATACGCATCGAGCAAGGCCTCGATGGGATGCCGAAGGCGCTGCCCTCGCAATCGATGCACCTGTGATCGGCACGAATAGCCCGTGGCCAGCAGCTCGGACGCTTCCGTTTGGCGAGCGTGCGCGGCCTGCGGCGAGCGCCACGCATCGACATGCCGAGCCCAAGACTGCTCGAAGATGGTCTTCGATGTCTCCACGTTACGAGCCTCGTGCCCATAGGTGCCCGACATCCCGCAGCAGCCGCTCGCGAGCGCGCTCAGCGACAAGTTTGCGCGAGCGAACACCTCGGGCCAAAGCGCTGCGGCGGCCGGCGCGTTCGTGCGCTCCGTGCAGTGCGGCAGCAGGCGAAACGCCTTCGGCATGGTACTGCCTTCACCCGCGCTCGACGGGACTACGCCGTGCTCCGATGCAGCCATACGCAGCGCATCGAGCAACCATTCTTGCGGCAACATCACGCTCGGACAGCGATCGATGCCCTCCAACTTTTTATACTCTTGCCGGTAGACGAGCGTCATGGCAGGGTCGATGCCGATCAGCGGCACATCGAATGCAGCGAGCGCGCTCAGTTGAGCGGCGTTCCGTTGCGCGGCGCGGCCAAAGCCGCGCAAGAACCCCTGAACATGCAGCGGCTTGCCGTTGGGCAGGTACGGCGCGATAAACACGCGGTAGCCGAGCCGCACCGCGAGTTCAACGAATGCCGCCACAACCTGCGTTTCGAAGAACTGCGTGAACGCATCTTGAACGAGGATGATGCTGCGCTTGCGTTGCGCTTCACTGAGCGCGCCAAGCCGCCGGGCGGTGGCCGGTTCGACTTGCCATCGCTGCGCATGCTCACGCCACGGCACCTCGCTCAGCAACGGGCTGTCGACCAGGCCGGCCATCCGCTCGAACGCAGCCTTGACCGGACGTGCACGCATCATCGCGTTGTAGATTCGGCGCCCGCCCGGGATCGCCGCAACGTAGGGCATGCTGTACTCGACGGAGCCGATCAGATAATCGCGTAGCGAACGGGCGTAGCGCGTGTGATAGTGCGCAAGAAAACGCGCGCGAAAATCGGGCACATTGACCTTCACCGGGCATTGCGCCGCGCACGATTTGCAGGCAAGGCAGCCCGCCATCGCGCCATAGACTTGATGCGAGAAGTCGCGCTCGCCACGCCCCTTGCGCCATGTATTGAGCATCCGCACAGGCCATGCGGCCGCCTTCGGCTCGCTCAGCAAATCGGTCCCCGCCTCGCCTTGCAGCCTCAGCCATTCGCGCATCAACGTGGCCCGGCCCTTCGGCGAATGAATGCGCTGCCGCGTCGCCTTCCATGAAGGACACATGGCGTCGTCGGGATCGAAGTTGTAGCAGGCTCCGTTGCCATTGCAATGCAAGGCATCGCCGTTGCGTTGCCATACGCGTTCGTCGATCCGCCGGTCCGATTCGCCGCGCATCGGCACCGCATCGATGCGCAGCAGCGAAGCGCCGCTATCGGCGGGCGTCGCGATCTTGCCGGGATTGAGTTGATTGTGCGGATCGAACGCCGCTTTGAGCCGTTGCAACGCCGGATAGAGCGGGCCGAAATACTCGGGCACGTATTCGGAACGCACGCCCTTGCCATGTTCGCCCCACAGGAGCCCGCCGTATTTCAGCGTCAGCGCCGTCACTTCGTCGGAGATCGGTCGAATCAACGCGGCTTGCCGGGGATCGCGCATATCCAGCGCGGGCCTTACATGCAGCACGCCGGCATCGACGTGCCCGAACATCCCGTATCGCAAGCCCATTCGATCGAGCAAGGCCCGGAATTCGGCGATGTATTGCGCCAGGTTTTCGGGCGGCACGGCGGTGTCTTCGACAAATGGCTGCGGCCGGCTCGCGCCGCTCACGTTGCCGAGCAGGCCGACGGCGCGCTTGCGCATCGCATAAACGCGGTTGACCTCGGCCTGCCCCTCGGCGATCGTGACGGCCACGCGGCGCACGGTATCGTCGTTCTTTAGGTACTCGACGAAGGCCGACACGCGTTCGTTCAGCGCTTGCGCATCGTCGCCGCTGAACTCCACCAGGTTGATGCCGCCCTCGCCATCCTCGGCGGCGCCCGCGTCGGGAAAATACTCGGCGATGTTTCGCCAAACGATGTCCTGCCGGGCAAGAGCGAGCACCGTCGAATCCACCGTCTCGATCGAGAGAGGACGATGCGCCATCAGCGGCTGGGCATCGCGCAATGCGTCCATGAAGCTCTCGTAGCGGATGT
>JBQCDS010000723.1:0-2156 GCA_051961035.1 Trinickia sp.
GATAGCGCGGCGCACACGTCCGGCTCGGCATTCGTCACAGGATCGCCTGCGCCGATGGCAAACGATCTCGAGCAGCCGCTCGGATTCGCGCTCGGTCAAATTCACGGGGTCTATGTGTTGGCGCAGAATGCGCGCGGGCTTGTCATCGTCGATATGCACGCGGCGCATGAGCGCATCCTCTACGAGCAATTCAAGCGCGCGCTGGCCGAGCGGACCGTATCCGTGCAGCCACTATTGATCCCAGTGTCGATGACGGCCGATGCCGTGGAAATCGGTACGGCGGACGAAGAGCGCGAGGCGCTCGAGGCGCTTGGCTTCGATTTGGCCGCGCTTTCGCCGACGACGCTCGCGATCCGAGCCGTGCCGGCCCTGCTCAAGGACGCCGATCTACCCGCGCTCGCTCGGGCGGTGCTGGCGGATCTGCACGCCTATGGCGGCTCGCGCGTGCTGACCGAACGTCAACACGAACTGCTCGGCACGCTCGCGTGCCACCATGCCGTGCGCGCGAATCGGCGCCTGACGCTCGATGAGATGAACGCGCTGCTGCGTCAGATGGAAGCGACCGAGCGCGCGGATCAATGCAACCACGGCCGGCCGACGTGGTATCAGCTGACGCTCGCCGATCTCGACCGTCTTTTCCTGCGCGGACAGTGAAGCGCGTGAACGAGCCTCATCGCATCGCCATCGCTTGTTTGCTGGGCCCGACGGCGTCGGGCAAGACCGCGGCGGCACTCGCCTTCGCGGCCAAGCACGCGTCGGAAATCGTCAGCGTCGACTCGGCGCTCGTCTATCGTGGGATGGATATCGGCACGGCCAAGCCGACGCTCGATGAGCGCGCACGCGTGCCGCACCATCTCATCGACGTTCGCGAACCGACCGAAGCCTACTCCGCCGCGGACTTTCGGGCCGACGCCCTGCGCGCGATCGACGACATCGTCGCGCGAGGCCGCGTACCGTTGCTGGTCGGCGGGACGATGCTCTACTACAAGGCGCTGACGCAGGGCCTGAACGACTTGCCCGGCGCCGATCCCAAGGTGCGGGCGGCGCTCGAAGCCAATGCGGCGCGCGAGGGCTGGCCCGCGCTGCACGCGCGACTGGCGGCCGTCGATCCCGCTACGGCGGGACGGCTCGCGCCAAACGACGCGCAGCGCATCCAACGCGCGCTGGAGGTTTTCATGCTGACGGGCGAGCCGATGTCGACGTTGCTGGCGGCGCCCGAGCGCGGCGACCAAACGCGTTATCGCTTCGTGCCGGTCGCGCTGGAGCCGAGCGATCGCGCCGTGCTGCATGCGCGGATCGCACAGCGTTTCGATGCGATGCTGGCAAACGGGTTCATCGAGGAAGTGCGGCAGTTGCGCGCGCGCGGCGATCTGAATCCGGGATTGCCGTCGATGCGCTGCGTCGGCTATCGGCAGGCGTGGGAATACCTCGATGGCGCCATCGATGCCTCAGCGATGCGCGACAAAGGCATCTTCGCTACGCGCCAGCTCTGCAAACGGCAGCTGACCTGGCTGCGCTCGATGCCCGAGCGGATCGTTATCGCTTGCTGCGCGCCGAGCGCGACAGAGGATGCGGTGCGTGCGATGGAGGCGATTGTTGGCACGAACTGACGCGCGCTGCGCCCGTCAGATGCGCTTAACGTCGCTTAACGTCTATAAGCCGGGGATGCCATCGCCTGCCGATTCCAATAGCGAAAATAAGCTTCCACTGCTCGTTCGACGCCCCGTAGGTGACGACTCGGACCTGGTGTCTCCAACTGAGACACACCGCGCTGTTAGCCGAGACGTGTATCCCCATTGGAGACACGGTGCTGCCTGCTCTGAGAAAGCAACGGGGCCAGGAAGATCCAACGCTCATTCCGAGCGCTGGGCAGAAATCTCCTTGCTGCTCCCTTCCCTGCGTCGCATTTAGGCTCACACGGACATCCTGCTCCATTGACCAGCGCGCGATCAAACGGCAATTCGGCTACACCAAGATTCGCTACAAGGGACTGGTGAAGAATTTGTTCATCTAACCGCTTGACTGTGCGACGCTACCTCCGTTCTCGCATCGGCGCTGTTTTCGTCTGGCAGGCCCGTGCGTCTGGCTGCAATGCGGCCGATTGGGCTATGGAGAGCATCGCGGCCTGCCTCTAGGCTTTACCCAGGGTCCTGAGT
>JBQCDS010000724.1:0-2645 GCA_051961035.1 Trinickia sp.
GCACTTGAACCGTTCGTCAATTCCAAGCCGTTCACGTTCGGCGTCGAACTCGAGATCCAGGTCGTCAACACGCATAACTACGACCTGACGCGGGCCGCGTCCGATCTGATGCGGCTCGTCAAGGATCAAAAGATCCCCGGCAACATCACGCCTGAAATCACCGAAAGCATGATCGAGCTGTCGACGGGCATCTGCAATTCGCACGAGGAAGCGCTCGCGCAATTGCGCACGCTGCGCGACACGCTCGTCTCGGCCGCCGATCATCTGAACGTCGGCCTCGCCGGCGGCGGTACGCACGCATTCCAGCAATGGAGCGAGCGGCAAATCTTCGATGCGCCGCGCTTTCAGTACTTGTCCGAGCTTTACGGCTATCTGGCCAAGCAGTTCACCGTCTTCGGCCAGCACGTGCATATCGGCTGCCCGGACCCTGACAGCGCGCTGTTCCTGCTGCATGCGATGTCTCGGTTCATTCCGCATTTCATTGCACTGTCGGCGTCGTCTCCCTACGTCCAGGGTGTCGATACCGGTTTTCATTCGGCGCGGCTGAACTCCGTTTTCGCGTTTCCGTTGTCCGGGCGCGCGCCTTTCGTGCTGACATGGGCGGGCTTCGAAGAATATTTTTCGAAGATGGTCGCGACCGGCGTCGTCAACAGCATGAAGGATTTTTACTGGGATATTCGGCCCAAGCCTGGCTTCGGCACGATCGAAGTGCGCGTGATGGACACGCCGCTCTCGGTGGATCGCGCGGCGGCCATCGCGTGCTACATCCAAACGCTAGCGCGGCACTTGCTCGTCGATCGGCCGTTCGTGCCGAAGGAAGACGATTATCTCGTCTACACGTTCAACCGGTTCGAAGCCTGCCGGTTCGGGCTCGGCGGCACCTGCATCAATCCGCAGACGGGCGAGCGCCGTCCGATATTCGAGGACATCCTGGAAACGCTTCGCGTCATCGAGCCGCATGCCGAAGCGCTCGGGTCATCCAGCGCCTTGCGTGAAATCGCAGACATCGCGCAAGGGCGAGTCAACGATGCGACTTGGCTTCGCGGCGTCGTCGCAAAAGAGAAGTCGCTGCACGAAGCGGTTCGCCAGCAATGCATACGATGGCGCGGGGTTTAGGTTTTTACGTTAACAACGTATACATTTGTAGTAGTAGTTAACAAAGGGGGGCGGCGTCTGTGGAAAACCCGAATTTCGGCCGATGCTTCAACCACTTACGGGAACGATAACCGGACAGTTCTGGCCTGTGCAACCGGCATGAGGTCAGGACAACTCGAGTGTCATTTCAATATAGTCCGATGTTATCCAGAAATGACACACAATCGGATCGCGTCGTTATACATGACTTATCCACAACAGCCTCTGGATAACTGGGCTGTACTATTTTTCCCTGTCGCTTAAAATGGCGCGTCCCCCGAGTCGAGAGTCGAGGCCTCGACGCGCAATGGCGCATGGAAGCAACCGAATGCGGCTGGCGGTGGGGCCGCCTTTGCGAGGAAGAATCTGGCCCATGCGGGCGGGCGCTTCTGAAATAGTAAGATCGGCGCGCCGGGCGCAAAGGCGTGCCGTCCACGGGGCTGCCAAGGCGTCGCAAGGCAAGGCGCAAGCAGGCAACCGAATCAGCAGCGGCATGCTGTCAATTGCGAAATTGCGAACAAAGACTATGAGCGAAGGTGTATACGGAGAGCAAGCGACCGGGCGTGTGACCCACAGCTTGCTACGCTTGAGCACTGCGATGCGCAGTCAAGCGTGGGAGTGGGCTGAAAGCGCGGGGCTTACGCCCACGCAGGGCGAAATCCTCGTGTTGCTGATGCAGCGCAAGAATCCGTTGCGGCTCGGTGACATCGCCCGCGAAACCGCGCTCACGGCGGCCACGACGAGCGACGCGGTGAGTACGCTCGAAGCGAAAGGGCTGATCGAGAAGCGTCGTACGACCGAAGACGGCCGGGCGCTAGCCGTCAAGCTCACTGCGCGCGGCCGCACGGCGGCCAAGCGGGCTCAACAGTGGCCCGATTTTTTGACGGAAGCGATCGGCACGCTGCGTGGCGACGAGCAAGCGGTTTTCTACCGCACGATGATCAAGATGATTCGCCAGTTGGAAGTCCAAGGCGACATCCCCGCGCATCGCATGTGCGTCACGTGCAAGCACTTCGAAGTCAGCAAGAGCCCGAAGAAGGCGGCGCATCGCTGCGAGGCGCTGAACCTGGCCATCGGCGACGGCGAATTGCGGCTCGACTGCCCGGTGCACGAAGAGGCGGACTCCCTCACGCAAAAGAAGATCTGGAAGATCTTCGCGCAAAGCGCCGCATAGTCGGCTTCGGCGCGTCTCGGCTCGCGCTACCGCTTCGCGCGCACATCCAGCCTTCGTCCGGGGGCCGGACGCCTCAATGGCATCGTAGAAATTCCAGGCAATCGTTCCGTGCGTGGGCTGATCGTTCAGGTGCAGCAACGCACGAATTCGTACGGCGACGTTGAACGAAGCTACGCTCCCCGTGTACGATTGGCGCTTGATGACGTTGATGACGTCATCGTCTCTCGCGGCGCCTGATGGGCGCCGCGTTTTCCATCCCGCGATCGAAAACGCAACGCCGCGACATGCGGCACCAAGGCTTTTCTGAGGATTTATCGATGAGTTCACGCAAGTTGGT
>JBQCDS010000725.1:0-4752 GCA_051961035.1 Trinickia sp.
CAGCGCGCGCTGCGTTGCCCCGCACAGCCGGTCGAGCAACGATAAGAACAGCGAGGTACGGCGGATTCCTTGCGCCGTGAGCAGCGCCTCGAACAGCGGCGCGACGGCGGCGCTTGTACCCTCGTCGAACGCGACGCCTCGATGGGCGTCGTCCAGCAAGCTCTGCGCCTCTCGGCATTCGGGAAACGCGTCCAGGCAACGGCGCACGAAATCCTGACTGAACTGGATGACAAGATTGCGGCGCTCGATCGTTTCGCCTTCGGCCACATCGCTCACCCAGTTATGCGGGAGGTTGGGGCCAACGAGAACGAGATGTCCAGGCGCGAACGAACCGATGTGATCCCCAACGAAATACTTCCCCCGCGTCGCAACGATCAAATGCAGTTCGAACTCCGGATGAAAGTGCCAGCGGATGGTCCGGTACGGGTAACCGTGCGACCAAACCTTGAACGATTCGTCGCGTCGTACATCCACCACCTCGAGGTCTGGGCGCATCATGGTGCCGTCTCCGCTGTTCTAGCTTTGATCCCGCCACTCACTGTGCGGGACTGCGATCGAGCGTCGCGATGACAGCAATTTAGGGCGAGCGTCGATCGAACTCCACCAACTTTACGCCTATTTTTCGATACTTTTTTGCTCTGCAATGTCTGTCGTGGCGCCGAGCAGCAAATTTGTGCAATGCGCAATGCCGGGCGCGCGTGAACGGCACGCCCGGCGCGATTCAATCGGCCCAGTTTTCGACGTATGCGGGAACGGCGATATTTGCGTTGTTCTCGGCGTAGGTGGGCTTGTCTCGGGCCGTTCGCAACGGCAGCACGCCTGTCCAAACGGGCAGCGCGAGATCTTCCTCCTTGTCGGACGGCCCGCCCGTTCCGACTTTCACGGCCGCTTCCGCGAGCGACAGCCGAAGTACAGTCGTGGCGTTGATCTCCTTGGCGTTGCCGGGCCGCGCTTCGTGCTTTCGGCCTTCGGCGATTTTATCCATGAACACCTCCAACGCCGCGAGCTTTGCTTCCCTTTCTTGCACTACTTCGAATCGCCCGTAGACAACCGCGGAACGATAATTCATCGAGTGATTGAATGCGGACTTCGCAAGCACGAGGCCATCCAACAACGTAATGGCCACGCACGCTGGCGTGCCTGCGGATAACGCCTTGATCATGCGGCTGCCATTGGAACCATGGATGTACAACTCATGATCCTTTCTCCAATGCGCGGTTGGGATACAGTGCGTATCCTCGTCGCAGGCGAAAGCCACGTGGCAAACGTAGGCCTCGTCCACGATGGCGTTGAGCAGCGCTCGATCATGAACCGCTTTTTCGGGCAAGCGACGAATCGTGGTGCGGCCCAACGGCGATACGGCGGTACTTTCATCCATGTTCGGTTATCCTTTTTTAACATTGCTCGATAGACAATCGCGCGCTCGCATTTCCCAATGTGAATTCAATTCGATCAATGGATAGCGGCCCGAACGATACAGCAGGACATGGATGGCGAACAGAACCAACACAGAGGAAAAGTTCAGAACCAGGACATGGATCTCGCTCCGCTCATTTCATCGTTTTCCACGCAAAAAAGTACCACGGGACAAAGCCAACAGGAGGCGCTTTACCGGAGCCTGCGCGATTTGCCGCTGGATGGACGAATCGCGCCCGGCACGCGCCTGATATCGACGCGCGTGCTCGCGGGCGAGCTGGGTATCGCGCGAAATTCAGCGGTCTACGCGTATGAAAGGCTCGCCGAAGAAGGCTTCGTTCAGGCATTCGGGATAGCCCGGGCGGGATGCACCTCTCCTCGGAGCTGACCGTGCCGCTGAGTGACGCCGACATCGCGCGCACCGCGTTCGATCTCGGCCTCATGCTTCAGCCGCTAAGCAGCTATCGAGTGGGCGATGGCCGCCCATACAATGGCTTCGTGCTCGGGTACTCTGGGCTGAGCGAATCCACAATCGAACAATCAACCATGCAGCTTGCAGACGTCATTGCCGCGCTTTACCGCGCTCGCAGCGTTGGTACTGCCACTGCGCGAACATGAAAAAAGGAAGGGCGGCCGGCGGGGGAGCCGGCCCCGGCGGTGTGCGCTACGTCGTTTGGTAGGGTTGCTCGGGTTGCTCGGGTTGCTCGGGTTGCTCGAGTTGCTCGGGTCTGCCTCGGATTGATTCGATTCCTGCGTCGGTCCCATTCAGAATGTGATTCCACATATGCCGACGCGCCGCCTCGGGCTCTTTGGATTGAATCGATGCGTAAATGCTTAGGTGCTCCAGCGTGCCGCGTCGTACCGCCGCTGCATCGTCTCGATGCAATTCGTCCAGTGCGAGCCCGCTTTGAGCGCACAACATGCGGTAGGACGCATGAAGCCGCTCGTTTTTCGCAGCTTCGAACATTTCTTGATGGAGCAACCAACCGATTCGTTGCTCCATCACCAGATCCGTCTGCTCGTCTTCCGCAATTCGGCGCAGTTGATCTGCCGCGCGAGTCAAGCTTTCAGTCGCACCATTGGCTGCGGCCAGATACGCGGCCGTGCTCTCCAATGCGAGCCTCACTTCGAAAATCTCGCGTAAGTCGACCTTCGTCGGTGCCGTCACGTAGGTGCCTTTGCGCGGAATGACCTCGACCAAACCCTCCACAACTAGGCGTTGAATGGCCGATCGCACCGGCATATGCCCTAGCATCAGCTGATCGGCCATATTGCGCGGCGAAACCGGATGCCCAGGTGCAAGCCGGCCGTCAAGAATTCGAGCGCGAATTTGCGTATAGGCTGCTAGCGTATCGGATTGACGGACTCCCGCCATGTGAGATCTCAATGAGAATTGACGCGAAAGACATTTTTCGACTCGCGGAAGGTTACCTCATCGCACCATAACGCGAACCTGGTAATTTTTGGAGTATCGCCACCAAACCGATTGAAGTACCGGTAAGAGGGTTCCGTGCAAAGTTCGGCCGCAAAAAAAATAGACAAACTCGCGTTCCTTTTTCGTTTTCAACTCGCGACACTCACTCTTTACTCACAATTTCACACCGCTTATGCTCGAGAGCCACGCGCTATTGTGCATTCATGCGCGCAGGCGGGCGCGACGTTGCCGCGACTTGGCCTATCTTCCGAAAGCAATCCTCGTTCCTACGAAATGCAATACGCGCAGCGGACCGGATCTATTTCGGACGTTGGGCGTATTAATACTCTTGCTAGCGCCATGCTGGCACGGCTCATCCCAAGAGTGCAGTCAGCTGACGACTAAAGCGAGGCTCGATTTCGCGCGCCTCTTTCGCCAAATTCACTTGCTTCGTCGACTTGGCCACATCGACGAGGTCGGCGCTAATCGAATAGGTGCCTCGGCTCAAGAGCCAGGCGAGTACGTCGGACAAGTGCCACACGGACGGATTGCCTTCGTGCACGGGCAATGGAAACTGCGATGCATGCGTGAGCATCAGCTTGCGCATGTTTTGTCGCGTGACGCCGGCAAGATCCGCCACATCCGTTAGCCCGACAAAATCGGGACCGGCCTCGACCAGCCGCGCCGAGGGAATTGCTCGCTTGATATCGCGCAGCGCTGTATAAATTGCGGACCATGCATCACTCGCTTCGCGCCGGAAGGCCAATGCGATTCGCCCCGGCTGCCCCACACCGATTGTGGCATCGTCGCACCCCGCGTCAAACAGACGTTCGATGATTTGCTCGTGATCGCGATCTTCGTCTGCTAATTGAAATTTAAGCGTAAAAGAATATTCCATTAATACTCCTAATTTTGCGAGTGCGGGCCCGATATCAGAGCAGCGATCTGCCGCGCAACCGCGCAGTGATCGACGACCCGCTTCAAATCTTTAGCGTGATTGGCTGGACAGCGTGGCGTACTCCAGATGCTCGTAATACAGAATTCGCCGCAGCGACATTGGGCGTCGTTGTAAGGGCAAAGCATCTTGCCCCACGCGTGGCCGCTCCCTCTTTTCGCCTCAACGCGCCAGCCGCAAGCTTCCGCATAGGCGAGTGCCGCTTCGATTTCCTTCTTCGGATGGGGTCGTGCCATTCGTCAATGCGGCAAGAATACCGCCTCTCAAATTGGTTGTCAATCGACAACCCATAGTTAATCGACGAATGAAGCGTACAGGCTCAAAGTACCCGCCGTGAATCCGCATAACGGCATAGGGCAGGTTTTGAGCGCGGGGCGGCGATAGAATGAAAAAAACCCCGGCGGCATGACCCGTCGGGGCTTTCTAGAAGCTTCGCGAGCCGGCTCGCGAGAGCCGGCGATGGGGTTGGCGATCAGCCGCGCTGGCCGATCGGCTTCGCTTCGCGCGGCGTTTCGCCGATGAACAACTGACGCGGACGACCGATCTTTTGCTCGGCTTCGGAAATCATTTCGTTCCACTGAGCGATCCAGCCCACCGTACGCGCCATCGCGAAAATGCAAGTGAACATCGATGTCGGGATACCGAGTGCGCGTTGAACGATGCCCGAGTAAAAGTCGACGTTCGGGTAGAGCTTGCGCGACACGAAGTATTCGTCTTCGAGGGCGATCTTTTCGAGCTGCATGGCAAGCTTGAATAGCGGATCGTCATGCAGGCCGAGCTCTTCGAGCACTTCGTGGCACGTTTCGCGCATGAGCTTCGCGCGCGGATCGTAGTTCTTGTACACGCGGTGACCGAAGCCCATCAGCTTCACGCCCGAGTTCTTGTCCTTGACCTGCTTGATGAACTCGGGAATGTTGTCGGGCGAACCGATTTGCTCGAGCATGTTGAGCGCGGCTTCGTTCGCGCC